>JALSTC010000772.1 GCA_026983935.1 Ardenticatenia bacterium | reverse complement strand
TATCATGGACGACACATCCGATCCAGAAACCACCCAGCTCATGGTCGAGCGTCTGATCACCGAAGAAGGCGTTTCGGTCATCATCGGCGCGTATTCTTCCTCCGCCACCCTGCCCGCCGTCGGCGTCGCCAATGATTACGAAGTCCCGATGGTCGTGCCCACTGCCGCAACCAACGCCATCACCGAGCAGGGTTATGAGTGGGTCTTCCGCATCAATGCGCCTTCCAGCGTGTATGCCAGCACCATGCTCGACTTCCTGGCCGAGATGGGCGGCGTTGAAAACCTGGCGGTGATCTATGAAAACACCGCGTTTGGCTCCAATACGGCAGATGCTGTGGAGGAGTACGCGGATGAGCTGGGGCTTAACATTGTGGATATGGAAGCCTATGAAGCCGGTTCGCCGGACTACCGCCCCGTGCTGACCCGCGTGAAGGACAGCGATCCTGACGCGATCTTCTTTGTGTCCTATCTGGCCGACGCCACCCTGCTGATGCAGCAGGCGGAAGAAATTGATCTGGATGTGCAGGCATTTGCCGCAGGCGGCGCGGGATTCTCCCTGCCCGACTTCCCGGCCAATGCCGGCGAAAATGCTGAGTTTACGCTCTCCGTCACCCAGTGGACGCCGGAAGTGGCCTGGCCCGGCGCTGCCGAATTCACCGAGGCCTTCGAGGAGGCCTATGACGTGGCTCCGCAGTATCACAGCGCCGAGACCTACGCCGCCCTCTTCGTGGTAGCCGACGCTATCGAGCGTGCAGGGACGGCGGATGATCCTGAGGCCATCCGTGACGCGCTGCGCGAGACGGATATGGACACCGTCTTTGGCCCGGTTCAGTTTGACGAAAACGGGCAGAACGCGCATCCGATGCTGGTCACCCAGGTCATCAACGGCGAATTCGTCACCGTGTGGCCGCCGGATGCGGCTTCGATGGAGCCGATTTATCCCGTGCCCGCCTGGGCTGAGCGCGACAGCTTCGAATACCCAGACATGGGTACAGAAGAATCCGGCTCCTGATTCCCACTCCGGGACCCAGGTACAGCCATGATCTGCAGGCAAGGGGGAACTATACCCCTTGCCGCAGCCCCCTTATAATAAATAGCGTCCGGCGTTGCGTTTGTGCGACGCTATCAATTTCCCGTAGTGCTATCGGCGAGAGAGTGATTATATGGATATCTTCCTGCAAACACTGATCACCGGTATCCTGACCGGCGGGCTGTATGCCATGATCGGCATTGGCCTGAACATGGTCTTCGGCGTGATGCGGGTGGTGAACTTTGCGCACGGCGCGCTGGTGATGGTGAGCATGTACCTCACCTGGCTGGTGTTCACCTGGTTCGGCATTGATCCTTTTCTGGCGCTGTTCATCACCCTGCCCGTGATGTTCCTCTTCGGGGTGTTCTTACAGCGCATCTTTATCGAGCGCATCCTGGATACCGCCGAATTGAACCAGATACTGCTCACAGAAGGGCTGGGCATTATTCTGGTCAATGTGGCGCTGCTGCTCTTCAGCGCGGATTACCAGCTTATCCATCCGGACGGCGACCTTTACAACGAGGTCCTGCGCATCGCCGGGATCGCGCTGGACTACAAGCGAATCCTGGCCTTCATCATCGCCATTGCCCTGACCGGGGCGCTCTTCTGGTTCCTGACACGCACCGACATGGGCAAGAGCATGCGGGCCACCGCCCAGGACCGCGAGGCCGCCCGCCTGATGGGGGTGAACGTGCGTCTGGTTTCTGCGCTGGCGATGGGCATCGGCGTGGCCATGGCCGGGGCAGCAGGAACGCTGCTGGTGCCGATCTTCCAGCGGGTGGAGCCGTTCATCGGCAACCCCTTCACCCTGCGGGCATTTGTGGTGGTGGTGCTGGGCGGCATGGGCAGCATCACCGGCGCAACGGTCGGCGGGATCGTGCTCGGCGTGGTAGAGGCGCTGGCCGGTGTCTATAACCCGACGTTCCTGGGCGGGGCAAATAACGCCCCTGTCTACGGCTTCATCATCTTCCTGCTTATTCTTCTCTTCAAGCCATCTGGCCTGTTTGGGAACTCGCGGGTTTAGGGAGGCGCATCGTGAAAATCACTCGCACACGCATCCTGCTGGCCGTGGCGCTGATCGCACTGGCCGTTTTCCCGATCATTCTGACGGCCGTTCAGGGCCGCCGGGCCAATACCACCATCACGCTGTTCATCTTCATGTTCATCTGGGTCGGGCTTGGCTCGGCCTGGAACATCCTGGGCGGCTATGCCGGGCAGCTCTCGCTGGGGCACGCCGCGTTCTACGGCATCGGCGCTTATGCGGCGGCCATTCTGCTGGATAAGTTCGGCATCTCCGGCTGGTGGGGGCTGATCGCCGGGCCGCTGGTGGTCATCCCCATCGCCTGGGTGATCGGCTGGATCACGTTCCGGCTGCGCGGGCCGTACTTCGCGCTGGCCACGATTGCCGTCGGTGAGATCGTCTTTTTGCTCGCCAAGAACTTCCCGGACATCACCGGCGGCTCGGTGGGCATCGAAGTGCGGCGCATGGAATTCTGGCCGCGTGACCCAAGCTGGCTCTTTGGCAGTCCGCCGCGCATTCCCTACTACTGGATCGGCCTGCTGCTGGCAGCGCTGGTGATCTATGTCTCCTGGTGGATCTCGCGCAACAAGATCGGTTACTACCTGCGTGCCATCCGTGAGGACGAGGACACCGCCGCCACTATCGGGATAGACACCACGCGCTACAAGATTTATGCCCTGGTCATCAGCGCGATATTCGCCGCCACCATCGGAGCCTTCCGTGCCAACTTCTCCGTGCATATTGACCCGGAGGTGGTGCTGCTGCTGGGATTCTCGGTCGAGATGGTGCTGGTGGCCATCATCGGCGGCATGGGCACGGTCTGGGGGCCGGTGATCGGCGGCGTGCTGCTGACCATCGCCGGGGACTGGTTCATTGACATCTTCGGCGAGGCGAATCAGCTTGTTTTTGGCATCATGCTGGTGTTGATCATTCTATTCCTGCCGGAGGGCCTGCTGGGCGGCGCAAAGGAGCTGTGGGCGCGCCTGCGGCCTGCCACAGAAGCCGGGCAGGACGAGACGCAGGTGGAGGAGGCCGAAAATGTCGCTGCTTGAGGTACGCGGATTGGTCAAGCAGTTTGGTGGTCTGACGGCAGTTGATCACGTGGATTTCACCATCGAACCGGGCGAAATCCTGAGCATCATCGGGCCGAACGGCGCGGGCAAGACCACCATCTTCAACTGCATCTGCTCTTTCTTCCCGGTGACTGCGGGGACGATCATTTTCGACGGAACGACGATCGTCGGGCCGGGGCATCGCCAGTTGAAAACGCATGAAGTCTCCCGGCTGGGCATAGGCCGCACGTTCCAGGTTGTCCAGCCGCTCAAAGAACTCACCGTGCTGGATAATGTGATGATCGGCGCATTTTCCCGCACGGACGACATCACCGAGGCGCGGGCCGAGGCCGAGCGCATCATCAACTGGATCGGATTGGGACCGTACAAGGACAAACTGGCCCGGGAGCTGACACTTTCCGGGCGTAAACGGCTGGAAGTCGCCCGTTCGCTGGCAACAAAGCCCAGGCTGATTCTGCTGGACGAAGTGGTGGCCGGGCTGAATCCAACCGAAGTGGACGAGATGATCACCCTGATCATGCGCCTGCGCGACGAATTCGGCGTGGCGGCGGCCTGCGGCGTCGAGCACGTGATGCGGGTGGTGATGAATATCTCCGATCGAATCATCGTCATCAACTACGGCCAGAAGATCGCAGAAGGCACACCGCAGGAAATCGCCAGCGATCCGGTGGTGATTTCCGCCTATCTGGGCGAGAGCGTCGCATAACAAGGGGCGAACGATGCTGTTAGATGTGCAGGACCTATCAGTTTACTACGATGATATTCGCGCCCTGTGGGGGATATCCTTTGACGTGGAGGAAGGCGAGATCGTCGCCATCCTCGGCTCCAACGGCGCGGGCAAAACGACCACCCTCAAGACCATCTCCGGCGTGCTGCGTCCCCGGGAAGGCAGCATCACCTTTGACGGGATGCGGCTGGACAAGATGCCTTCCCACAAAATCGTTGAGGCGGGAATCGCCCATGTGCCGGAAGGGCGGCGGCTGTTCCCGATGATGACCGTCTACGAAAACCTGGAGATGGGTTCCATCGCGCCGCACGCCAGACCCAAACGCGCCGAAACGCTGCAGTGGGTCTTCAAGCTGTTCCCGCGCCTGGAAGAGCGCCAGCAGCAACTCGCCGGGACGCTTTCCGGCGGGGAGCAGCAAATGCTGGCCATCGGGCGCGGCCTGATGAGCCAGCCCCGCGTTCTGATTCTGGATGAGCCATCGCTGGGCCTGGCCCCGCTCATCGTGCAGGATGTGTTTCGCGTCATCCGGGAGGTCAACGAAAGCGGTGTAACCGTGCTGCTTGTGGAGCAGAACGTGCAGCAGGCGCTGCGCGTTGCCAGCCGGGCCTATGTCATCGAAAACGGGCGCATCGTGCTTTCCGGCAAGGCGGACGATCTGCTGAACGATCCGCAGGTGCGTGAGGCCTATCTCGGCGGATTATAGGCATTACTGACCGGCAGCGCACAAAAAAGGGGCCGGCTCTCATCAAGGAGCCAGCCCCTTTTGCTTACCACACTCCCCGCCTACCGCCGCTTCAGACCTGCCCCTGCCACCATCAACAGCAGCACGCCGAGCAGCAGCAGGGCATAGCCCGCTGCTGGAGCAGAGCCTGTGTCCGGCGATGGTGGGTAGCCGGTGGCGGGCAGTTCGCCTGCCGGGCCAAACACGATATTGATTTCGGCCTGCGCTTCGATGGCCTGCGCCAGGCCGTTGGCGGCCAGGATGGCCGTATTCGACGCCAGCACCGGCGGGATGATATCATCGCGGATGCGCGTGGTGACGGTCAGCGTGATGGTCTCATACGCCGCGATATCCCCGATGTCAAAGGTGACGATCAGCCCGTTGATGGTGAACGTGCCGCGTTCGGTGGTGGCCGTGATCGCCTCGGCAATAAAGCTGCCATCAAGCGGATCGGTCACCACCACACCGGTCAGCGGTACATCGTTGGGATTGGTGACGGTGATCGTCCAGACCACGATCTCACCGGGCTGGGCATTCTGCGGATCGCCCAGCTTGACGACCGCCGGGTCAATGATGATCGGTGGCTGTGTGGTAGCGGGCGGCGCATCCCCGACCTGCGTATCTTCGGTAGCACTATCGTTATCCGTGTTGTAGTCCGGCTCATTGCCCGTCACGCTGACGCGGTTGGTCAATGTGCCGTTCTGTGTCGGGGTGATGGTGATTCGCACCCGCACGCTGTCGCCGTTGGCGATGTCACCCAGGGCGCAGGTGATGGTGCTGGCGGAGCGGCTGCACGATCCCTGATCCGGCGTGGCAGAGACATAGTTCACCCCGCCGGGCAGATTGTCCGTCACGATAACGCCGGTGGCATCACTGGGGCCGTTGTTGGTGACGGTGATGGTGTACGTCACATTGTCACCCACATGCACCGGGTCTGCCGAGTCGGTCTTGGTAACGCCCAGATCGGCAGCCGTCCCGACGATGGTGTCTTCTGACGTGCTGTTATTGCCTGTGTCCGGATCGGGTTCATTGGCCGTGACGCTGGCCGTATTGGTGATCTGGCCGGGTGTACCGGGCGCGGTGACGACGATGGTCACGGCAGCGCTGCCGCCGTTGGCGATGTTGCCCAGGTTACAGGTGACCACACCGCCTGCCTCGCTGCACGTGCCCTGATTCGGCGTGGCGGAGACAAAGGTCACCCCGCCGGGCAGGGTATCGGTCATGGTCACACCGGTGGCGTCATCCGGGCCGTTGTTGGTCACCGTGACGGTGTAGGTCAGGCTGTCGCCGGTGTTCACCGGGTCGGGCGAATCCGACTTGGTAATGCTCAGATCGGCAGCCGTCCCGACGACCGTATCTTCGCTGGCCGTGTTGTCGGAAGTATCCGGATCGGTCTCATTAGCCGTCACGTTCGCCGTGTTGGTAATCACACCGGGCGTTGAAGTTGTCACCACGATGGTGATGCTTACGCTGCCCCCGTTGGCAACATCACCCAGGTTGCAGGTCACGACACCGCCCGCCTCACTGCACGTGCCCTGCTCCGGCGTGGCGGAGACAAAGGTCACCCCGCCGGGCAGGGTATCGGTCATGGTCACACCGGTCGCGTCATCGGGGCCGTTATTGGTGACGATGATGGTGTACGTCACGTCGTCGCCCGGCGACACCGGATCGACGGCGTCGGTCTTGGTCACGGCCAGGTTGACCGCCGACCCGATAGTCGTCGGCTCGATGGCCGTATCGTTGGTGCTGTCGGTGTCCGTCTGATCAACAGCGGTGATGCTGACGCTGTTGGTGATCGTACCGGGCGACGCGCCCGCGTTGACCGTCACGTCAATGGTGATCGTCACACTGCCGCCGTTGGCGATGTCGCCCAGATCGCAGGTGACAACACCCCCCGCCTCGCTGCATGTGCCCTGTGAAGGCGTGGCGGAGCCATAAGTCACTTCCGCAGGTAGGGTATCCTGAATCTCGACGTTGGTCGCATTGGCCGGGCCGTTGTTGGTCACGGTGACGGTGTAGGTCAGCGGATCGCCGGGGTTGACCGGGTCTGCCGAATCGGTCTTGGTCACGCCCAGGTCAACCGTTGTGCCGACGGTGGTCGGTTCGGTCGCGCTTTCGTCGCCGGGATTGGGGTCGGGCTGGTCAACGGCGGTGATGGCGGCGGTATTGTTGATCGTGCCGGAGGCCCCCGCGTTGACCGTTACGTTGATGGTGATCGTCGCGCTGCTGCCGTTGGCGATATCGCCCAGGTCGCAGGTCACGACGCCGCCCGCCTCGCTGCACGTGCCCTGTGAAGGGGTAGCCGAGCCATAAGTCACTTCCGCGGGCAGCGTGTCCTGCACCTGGACGTTGGTCGCGTCCGACGGGCCATTGTTGGTCACGGTGACGGTGTAGGTCAGCGGATCGTTGGGGCTGACGGGGTCTGCCGAGTCGGTCTTGGTGATGTTCAGGTCAGCCGCCGAACTGCCGACGACCGTCGGCTCGCTGGCGCTTTCATTGCCGGGATCGGTGTCCGGCTGATCAACGGCGGTGACGGCCACGTTATTGGTGATCGTCCCGGCGGGCGTGCCCGCGTTGACCGTCACATCAACGGTGATCGT
>JALSTC010000771.1 GCA_026983935.1 Ardenticatenia bacterium | reverse complement strand
CTGGCACAACCATGCGGCGTGGCACTTCGCGCGTCTTCTTACCGCGCTGCACCTGTTCAAACTGGGGAAACACGTCCAGCAGGTCACCATCAGCCGAGATATTGAGCGCAAAACTGATGCCCACTGTGCTATATCCGAACGGGGCAATGCCGGTTTCCGGGTCCTCAAGCAGGATGTTGTAATAGCGATAGAGTGCTTGTAGTATCATGGCGTTGTCATCCTTTCAACGTGACCCCGTGCAGATCGATCACGCCATCGTGCATCACGGCCTTGAAGAACCGGGGCTGGATATCGTCTGGATCGCTGAAGTCCAGATCGTAGAGCATCCAGCCCAGATCGCGTGTGCCGGTCAGGCTGCTCTCGGGTATCTCGCCATTTTCCAGTAATTCGATGTGAGCAGGGAACTCACGTGTTCCCAGATAGGGGGCATGGTAGTGCTGCCCCTTGCGCAGGCGGCGCAGGGCAATGTTATAGTGCTTTTCCTCACTGTCTTCGGGGCCTGCTTTGTCAGTCATTTCAAAATGCGCTTCGATGATGTAATCCACATTCTTCAGCACCATTGAGGCGCGTTGCTGGCGATCCCTGGTGGTATCCAGAAAGAACGGATCGCGGGCTCCTTTCATCCGGCGTGTCGCCTCCCGCGTGGAGACTTTCTGGCTGACCTCGTTGCGCCGGATGTTGGTGAACTGGATATCGTTCAGCACATGAATTCGGTCAATCACCCAGCGGATGGCTGGTTTCCAATACACGGCTTCAATGATGCCTCGCGCCGCTGAGGGCGTGATGACATCGTAGCTGACACGTTCTACCTTCATTTCCGGGCGGGTAAACAGGGCATACTTGCCCCACACCCTGATTTTGATTCCGTATCCCATGGGAAACATCCTTTCACTTATCCATCGAAGAAGATTGCATCGCCCCCGCCTGCGTCCGGGAGACGTAGGCCGGTTTCGGGGTGATACCACTCCGACATGCGGGTTTCGTCCAGCATATGATAGTTCTCGGCGATGGTGTAGATCACTCCTTTACTCTGCAGGTTCTCAAATTCACGCTCGTAGATGTTGACAGTATAGGTCTGCAGGCGGCGTAGAACACCGGTAGGAAACAGCGCATTTTCCAACTCGATGATTAGTTCCCTGGCTGTGTCATCATAGGGGATGATCACGGCCACGGTGTTCTGCGAGATTAACCGGAATTTATCCGCCGCTTCTGCAAAGTTGAATGCGACGCTATTCGGGCCTTTATCCAGTAGAGGAACAACCTGCCGGGCATCAAATGCATGGTCATCGTTGAGCGCGTACAGCATTTCATAGTAAGCCTCAATGGCAGCAATGGCCGTGGGGTCTGCCGCATGGTCACGCAGGATAGATCGAGCAACAGACCCGGTTTGCTGGATGAAGGCTGGTGGCCGTTTGATATGCGGTGTGTCGGGGGTAAAGACGAACATTTCGGCACTGGGCTGTTTTCGCTCGCGGTTAACACGGCCTGCCGCCTGAATGATCGAA
>JALSTC010000770.1 GCA_026983935.1 Ardenticatenia bacterium | reverse complement strand
TGAGTCCCGCCGCAGGCCGTCACGTCAAAGTCACCGATGCTGACCACGCGCAGCTTGCCGTTCACGTCCGGCACTTTGCGCAGCGGCAGATTGGCCCGCTCCGCCTCTGCAGGGAACCAGGCCCGCACGGGCAGGTTGTGGGCAACGATCTGGTTTGCCAGGTCTTCAGCAGCGTTCACCTGGTCGGCGGGAATAGCGGTGCGGTCGAGATCAATGGTGACGCTTTCCTCACCCAGATGAAAGCCCACAGTATGCGCCCCGGCCACCTGGATGAAAGCCTGCGTCAGGATGTGCTGCCCGGTGTGATGCTGCATGTGGTCAAAGCGGCGCTGCCAGTCAATCACGCCCTCGACTGTGTCCGCCGGTACGTCTCCGGCCATGACATGCAGCACCGCGCCGTCCGCTTCCCGGACAGTCACATCCAGCACGTCCACGCCGTTGATCGTCCCCCGGTCGGCGGGCTGCCCGCCGCTGGTCGGGTAAAAGTACGTCCGGTCAAGCACCAGCGCCGCCTGTCCCTCACAGGTCGTCCGCTCGACAATGCGGGCGGTGAAGCGGGTGGTATAGGAATCGGTGTAATACAGGCGTTCGGTCATGCTCAGCCGTTCTCTATAAGATCGCCGCCGGAAAGCAGGCGGATATCGGCATCCACCATCAGGCGGATCAGCTCTTCAAACGATGTCTTCGGCTCCCAGCCCAGTTCGGCCTTCGCTTTTGAATAGTCTCCGCGCGCGGCATTGATCTCGGTGGGCCGTATGAAACGCGAGTCCGTCTCCACATGCTCGCGCCAGTCCAGCCCCACGTGCGAAAAGGCCACATTGCACAGATCGCGGACGGTGTAAGCCGTATTGGTGGCGATGATGTAATCCTGCGGGGTGTCCTGCTGGAGCATCAACCACATGGCCCGGACGTATTCTTTAGCATAGCCCCAGTCGCGCACGGCGTCCAGATTGCCGAGCCTGACCTTGCCGCCCTGCACCAGCGGCTCTCCGGCTTCATTGATGGGCGGATTCTTGACGCCCAGATGAATGCAGGCGGCGGCCATTGTCACCTTGCGCGTGACAAAATGCAGGCTGCGCCGGGGGCTTTCATGATTGAACAATATCCCACCGCAGGCAAACATATCATAGGATTGGCGGTAGGTGCGCATCATCACATGCGCGTAGAGCTTTGCTGCACCGTAAGGGTTGTTCGCCAGGAAAGGCGTACTTTCGTCCACCACTTCCTGTGGCACGCCGCCGTAGATTTCCCGCGTGGAAGCCTGGTAAAAGCGGGCGTCGGATCTGTGCCTGTGAACGGCTTCCAGCATCCGCACCGCGCCAAGCGCCGTGACCTCGCCGGTGACGGTCGGCTGCCGCCAGCTATCGGCGGGAACGGACTGCGCGCCCAGATTATACACCTCATCCGGCTGGTACTCGATGATGACAGACTCAAGGGTATGGGGATCGAGCAGGTTGCCGTATTCGAGGATGATTTTCCCGATCAGATGGTTAATGTTGGGGTAGCGGTAGT
>JALSTC010000769.1 GCA_026983935.1 Ardenticatenia bacterium | reverse complement strand
ATACAGTTAGTCAAAAGCGGCACCACGACTGCAGGGGGAATAAGCTATGCGTGTCAAGATCAATCGCAACGTCTGTGATGCCCAACTGGCATTCTGTGAGCAATGTCTGGGCAAGTTCCTTCGTGAACCGATGGGGTACGAACGCCACTGCTTCGAAGAACTGGAGGACGATGGTCAGGAAGCTCTGACGATCGAACTGATCTCCAACGACCACACGACTACCCTTGTCTTGAACCCAGAGGAACGCCAGCGGGCAGCGATAGAAGGCTGGAGCTTCTTTGTAGATTTCATCCCACCCATGTACCGCGGCGAGGATGCTGCCTAGCCACATCGCCTTTTGCTCATCGAACAAACCTGACTTTGCCACCCAAAACGGGCACGGCTTATTTGCAGTGCCCGTTTATCATTTACCACTGAAACGGATATGTGCTCATCGATCATCCGGATACGGCAGCAGCAGGTCGCCATCGTCGCGAACCGCCAGCCATAACACCGGCTCGTTTTCATAATAGACCTTCCCCTGCATCCGCCCCACGACAAAACCGTCATATTCCGTGCGCAGCAGGCCGTTATCCGGCCCGAGTGGGCGGCCGTAAATATCGGTCAGACGGGCAACGGCATCACCCTGACGCACCGGATCACCAGCATCCACCAGATGGGTCACAATACCGCTCTGAGGAGCACGTGGGTACATAATGCGCCGCACGGGGAAATCCACTTCGGGAAAAGGAATAGGCGGCAGCGGCTCAGGCTCTCCGGAGAGCATTCCGGCCCAGCGCATGACATTGCGCAGCCCCACGACCGCTGCATCGCGGGCCAGCAAATCCACATGCAAATAGCCGCCCAGTTCTGCCGTGAAAGCGGGCCGCCGTGCCCGGTTCAGCACGGAGCCGCTGACCGAACGGTGCAGGTTCTTCTTGATGTACTCAACGGAAGGAAACTCATTGATAATCGGCAGCCCAAACGCCGCCATCATCTCATCATTCCTGATCTGAAGCCGACGCGCTGCCACGCGGTCTCGCTCACCCGCATAGTAGATCGGATCGCGGAAGGCAAACGGTATTGAGCCGATGACCGCGTTATGCAGATCGATCAGGTAGTCCGCCGTCGCTTCAATAGAAGCAAACAGGCGCTCATAAACACTCTCCATGGCAGAAGCAGGCGGCCCTTCCGGAAAGGCATTTGTGCGGGTATGGGGACGCTCCGGGGCCGGGAACATTCGATTCGGGTCTGCGCCGCGGCTGTAATAGGGGCTGCGCGATTCGGTGCGCAGTCCCGCCGGGTTCAATGTGGGGATCATCACCACTGCGCCGCTGAGTTCGTTCACGGGGAAATCCACACCCCCTGGCCCCAGCAGACGATGAATCACGGCCAGGCCGCTGTGCTCATTGCCATGAATGCTGCCCGTCACCCACAGCACCGGCCCGGCACGCTTCCCCTGCGCAATGATGACAGGTAGATCATCACGGCCACCCGTTGGCAGCGCCACCCCGGGAAAAGCGCCGTAAACTATCTGACCGGGAACGCCCCGGACATCTCCGACAACAACAGACTCATTCATATGCTGTTCACCACAAACATTGATACGAGGCCCCTGCCCTCCTGTTTTCTGTGCACCGACTGCCTTTACTCCCTGGCCAGTGCCGCAGCAAGCTGCGCACCGATTAATTCCAGAAGCAGGGCATTTTCCTGGGAGATCGTTCCGGGTTCTTCACGGCAGGCCAACAATACGCCGAAAGCATCCGCACCACCCACCGGGATACAGATTCCGGCCCCCAGCCGACCGCGTTTGATCAGGCTGTAATTCGGTTCGTCATCCGGGCCGACAATGCGACTCTGGCCATTACGCGCCACCCAGCCCACCAGGGTGGAGTCCTTCTGCTCATCAGGTGCGATCGCTTTGATGGCAGGCGCTCCGGCAGATGCACTCAGCACCAGCGGCGAATCCGGTCGGGTCAGCCGATAGTAGGCCACAAAATCATAGCCCAGTTCGCCGATCGCAGTGACGGCGGCTTCTGCTTTACCAGATGCACCTGAAGCCCGCCGCAGCCGCTTGGCAATGGCCCGCACCGGCGGCAGCGAGTCTGCACGCAGCGTCTCGGTCTGCCGCTCCTGGATCAGACGGTGGATGCGTTTAATCAGGTCATCATCTGTGAAGGGATCGATGGATACATCATCCGCCCGCCCCGGCATACTGAAATCAGATTCTTCATCAACCAGGACGATCAGCATACGGGGATACGTCTGGCGCAGATCACGTACCAGCTCGAAAACGCCTCCCAGGGCATTGTCGATCACCAGCACATCAACGGGCGTTTCTGCATCGGTGAGAATGCCCTGTGCCTCATCCTTATCCGTCACCACACGTACCGCAAAGCGTTCCTGGGCGGAAAGATAATCTTCATAACGCCCGGCAGAATCGGGGTGGACGCAGGCCAGAATGTGAACAGTAGTAGACATCAATATCTTCCCCCCGGAAAAACATCCCGGTCGCCGCCTGTCCCCGTCTCAGGTGGCAGGCTCCCACTCGGCGGCAGCCAGGATCAGCAAAATCAACTGACGCAGTCCCAACACCAGCGGGCCGGTCTCAATATATTCATCCTGTCGGTGAGCGTTTCCGCCGTGCGTCAGGCCTATCGTTACAGTTGGGACGCCCTTTGCCAGCAGCAGGTTGGCATCGGTGCTCCCGCTTTCATAGCTTGGCGTGATTCCGACCGCCTGAAGTGCAGCGCTCGCCCCCCGTACAAGCTCATGATCCACATCAATCGCCCCGGCAGGCCGATCGCCAACGACATCGATCTCAATGCGCACGCCGTCACACTCAGCGCCGATTCGTTCGATGATCTCCCTCACCTGCTGTTCAAGCCCGGCCAGTTCCTCCGGGGACTGGCTGCGCATATCCAGGTAAAAGCCGGCGTCAGTGGCCAGCGAATTGATCGAGTGGCCACCTTCAACCAGACCAATGTTGTACGTGGTGCGCGGCTCTGCTGTTGGCTGCAGTTCGGTCAGCCGTGCTCCCACACGCAGCATGGCATGGACTGCACTGGGCTGGCCAAAATGCTGCCATGAATGCCCGCCCGCTGCATGGAACGTCACGTGGAAGCGGCGCACGGCAATGCCCGCCCGATAGATGCGTCCCAGCGCCAGCCCTTCCAGTATCACGCCCAGGCCCAGATGATCCTTGTGATGCTCATAAAACTGGCGGATGCCCCCCAGGTCACCCAGACCCTCTTCGCGGCTGTTAGCCAGAAACCAGATATCGCGGCGTGGGCGGATCCGAAACTGGCGAAGCACATCGGCCAGCACAATCAGCCCGGCAACCCCCAGACTGTTGTCACCCAGACCGGGGCCGTAAATACGTCCGTCTGCTTCATGGCGAATCGTCAGGTCAGCATCATCGCCAAAGACGGTATCCGTATGAGCGGCAACCAGCAGAGCAGGGGCTTCGGGGTTTGTGCCGGGGATGCGCCCGAATGTATTGTGGACTTCATCAATGCCGGTATCCTGCAGCCCGCAGGCTCCCATACGGCTGAGCACATGATTGGCCCGCACCAGTTCGTGAAAAGTGGGGGCTGGAATCTGCTGAATGATCGTGGCTTCTGCAATCCCGTCAATCAGCACATCATCCAGATAATTCCAGATGCGTTGCAGTTCTGGCAGACGGCTTAGCTTCTCCACCCGCTCCTGAATATCCATGCCGTTTCTGCCCTCACTATTTCATACATGCATGTTCATGACTCGCTGCAAACCCTATTATGCAGTAAACCGCGTTTTTTTGCCGTAGGAATCTCACATGATCCTGCTTGTTTCCTTCCATGCCGGTTTTGTAATACGCCCGATACGTGGGATATGGGATGCGCGGCTTGGGTTATACAGCGGGTCATTGGGGATAAGCGATCTTGCCGAGTACAGTGCAGCAACCTTAAAAAACCCCGCCCGATCGCACGGCACGAAAAGCCCCATACATATAGGTGGTATTCCTGAGGACACCGCCACATCTACGGCAATGTGCGGCTCGACAGTTGCCGAATTCACAGCGAAGTCAGTATGCCTGATACAGGCCAGGCCCAATAGTTGCCGAAGGTTGGTAGATCGTTATAATCGCCAGTGCTCAACGACACCACCATCTCGCGGTTTCGCTTGTAGTGCTGCATAGATTTCAGGTTGAGAGGTGCGTCTGGCAATGGACGCTGCAAAAGTTCTGCTCATCGAGAGCGGGCGGGCCAATGGCAAATCTTTTGCACCCGCACTAAAAAAGCGATACGAGGTTTCACTGGCGTATTCCGGCAAGAGCGGGCTGGCGGTGGCACACAGCCTTCTGCCGGATGTGGTAGTGCTGGATGCGGTGTCAATGCGCACCTCCGGGGACCGGATCTGCCGCAAACTCCATGCGCAGTTACCGGACACGCCCCTGATCCACATCCGCCCCCCGTATGAGGGCAAAGACAAACCCAGTCCCGCCGACATCATCCTCCACCATCCGTTCACATGGCGAAAGCTGGTCAACCGCATCAACCGGTTTGTCGACTCGCAGGACAAAGAAGGAGAAATCCTCGAAGTCGGGAACATCCGGCTTAACGTCCCCAAGCGTCTGCTGATCGTCGGCGATCAGGAACGCCGCCTGACGCCAAAATTGACAGGGCTGGCAGCCGTCTTCCTGAAGTACCCGAATACGGTGATCGCCCGCAAAACATTGATTCAACAGGTCTGGAACACCGACTATATGGGAGATACACGCACGCTGGATGTTCATATCCGCTGGCTGCGTGAAGCACTGGAGGAGAATCCCAGCCGACCCCGTATCATCACGACGGTGCGGGGAGTGGGCTACCGGATGGTGCTGCCTGCATAGCCGCACCGAGTTTTTACACCGCGCATAATGCAACAAAACACAGCCGGTCAGACTTGATCGGCTGTGTGTATTTGAAAGCATGAGCCGCGAAGCCGTGCGGCAGTTACCCCAGGGCGTTGAGTTTCTTCATCAGACGGCTCTTGTAACGCGCTGCCGTGTTGCGATGCATAACGCCTTTGCTGACGGCCTTATCCAGCTCTTTGATGGCCCGCAGGGTCGCTTCCCGTGCGGCGGCGGCATCGCCAGCGGCGAGTGTTGCCCGGGCCTTCTTCACAAATGTGCGCGTGCGCGAACGAATCATCCGGTTGCGGATGCGCTTACGTGCGTCACTGCGAACACGCTTGAGTGCGGATTTATGCTGAGCCAACGGACTTTCTCCCCAATCTTTCTCGAAACAGCTTTTTCTAGTTCCGCAATTTTACCAGACGCCCCCTGCCCTGTCTAGCCATAATCAAACCTGCGAACGAGCAGCCGGAACAACTCCCTGTTATGCGCTATAATCCCCCGCCATGTGTGGCATTGTCGGCAGTGTTGACCTCAAAGGACGCGATCGCCTTGATCCGGCAGTAACGCGGGCAATGGCCGCTCGCATCATCCACCGTGGCCCTGACGGCGAGGGTTTCTTCGATGCACCCGGTGTGTCACTGGGCATGCGGCGGCTGAGCATCATTGATGTCTCTGGCGGCGACCAGCCGATCTATAACGAAGACGGTTCGATTGCCATCGTCTTCAACGGCGAAATCTACAACTACCTGGAGCTGCGTGATCAGTTGGTCGCACTGGGTCACCGCTTCGCGACTCATTCCGACACCGAAACGATTGTCCATCTCTACGAGCAATATGGGCTGGGTTTGTTCGATCACCTGCGCGGCATGTATGCCTTTGCCCTGTGGGATGGGCGGCTCGGGCAGCTTCTGCTGGCCGTGGATCACATCGGCATCAAGCCGCTGTACCTGTACGAGCAGGATGGGCGGCTGCTGTTCGCCAGTGAAATCAAAGCCCTGCTGGCTGATCCGGCGGTCCACACGGCCATGAACCTCGAAGCGCTGGACACCTTCCTCAGTTTTGGTTATATGCTGGGCCAGGACACATTGCTCCACGGCGTCCGGCGGCTGATGCCCGGTCACTGTCTGCTGGTAGATACACGCACGGGGACGAGCCAGAGTCATGTGTTCTGGCAGTGGGCGCGTGCCGGCTCCGATCCGCTCGCCCCCCCACAGCACCCGATGGATGCCGCCGCAGCGGTGGTTCAGGCACGGGAACTGCTGCGTGACTCGGTGCGGATTCATCTGCGCTCAGATGTGCCGCTGGGCCTGTTCCTAAGCGGCGGGATCGATTCGGCTGCCATGCTGGCAATGATGACCGAGTTTGAGCCGGGCAGTGTGCAAACCTACACCGTTGGCTATGACATCCCCACCGGCGATAACGAACTGGAACAGGCCGCACGCATCGCGGCGCACTTCGGGGCAAAGCATCACGCACACGTGATCAATGCGGAGGACTGGTGGGAACACCTGCTGACCTACGTCTATCACAACGATGAACCGGTGGACAACCCCTCGATCATCAGCCTGAAGGCGCTGGCTGAAGTCACCGCCCGCCATGTAAAGGTCGTACTCAACGGCACAGGCGGCGATGAGCTTTTCTGCGGTTATGTCTCTCATGAGCACTGGCCCCGGCTGCTGCGCACCTCGGCACGGCTGGATCGCGTTCTGCCCGCCCGCTGGCGAAAGCGCCTGATCGGCGGCCCCCTCGGCTCGCTGGAACGCTGGTATCCGGCCATGAAGCGCTACCCGATCATCGGCGCACTGCCCTACTACCTGCCGCGCTGGCAGATGCCCTTCCTTCCGGCAGCAGAAGCGCTGCAGCGGCAGGCCTCATTCGAAGGCTACGCGCTTTCAGACGGCCTGCGCCGCCTGCTTTACGCGCCGGAACTGGCTGCAGCATGGCAGCATGGCCGACACAAAGAGCAGGCTTACGCGGCCATCCTCGCCGCTGCAATGATCGGCAGCCGCGATCCGGTGAACGTCACACAGGCAGCCGTCGCGCTGGCATGGCTGCCGGCGGATGCACTCCTCACAGCGGACAGGGTCACCATGGCCCATTCGCTGGAGCTGCGCGTGCCGTTTTTCGACCGCCCGCTGCTCGACTTCGCCATCAACCTGCCGCCGGGCCTCAAGACGCGGGGCAACAAATGGCTGCTGCGCGAGGCCATGCGTCCTTACCTGCCCCAATGGGCACTGGAGCAGCCCAAGAAATGGTTCGGCAGCCCTGTACTGCAGTGGTTCGACGGCCCACTGCGCGATCGCACGCAGGCGATTCTGCTTGATGAACGCACACTGGGGCGCGGCTACTTCC
>JALSTC010000768.1 GCA_026983935.1 Ardenticatenia bacterium | reverse complement strand
AAACACTACTTGTTGACACGTCCCTCCCGGAAGATAAGGTATCACCTTTCGTCGAAGCCATTACTACTACGCTCCCCCTCATTGTTGGCGGGGCCGGCGTGATGATTGTAGTCTGGCTTACTTCCATAATCCCATCCATTACCACCCGCAAGGGGCGCAGCATCCGCCTGATCGCGACGTTCGCCACCATCGGTATCATCCTGGCAGCCTTGACTTACCTTGGCATGACGATCATCATACCCGACAGCACGCAGGCAGAACGCTGGGTACTGCCTGTTTTGATCGGCAGCATCTGCGTTATCGCTGCCCCATTTTCTCTCTGGATGCCGATATGGCCGGTTAATGTCCCCGACAATGCGGTCTGGATGATCCTGGACACTGGCGACCATCTGCTGCGCTACGTAGGCTCCGGCACACACAGGATCTGTCCGCTCCAGGACGCCCGCCCTTACGAAGAGAAAGGGTCTCTGGTCATTGAAATAGACGATGAAAGTTTTGTGTCCAGCGATTACTTTCCCTATCGAGTTCGTGCCCGAATAGTTTGCACTTATAACCCATTGCAGGCTGATCCCGCGTTCTGGGTGCGGCTTCGGAGTATGACCAGGGCAATGCTCGAAAAAGGCCTGAAGGAACAGATCCAGTATATCCTTCGGGAGGAAATTGCACGGTATGGCCGCGAGCAGCTCAAACTCCAGCCAATACTGAATGCAATTTCCCAGAGGATCAAGGAAGCAGTGGAAGAACGCAGACAGTTCGGAATTCGCCTGATCCCTATCAACCCTATCAACGTCTTTCTGGACCCCCCGGAGCTTGTCCTTGATACACGACAGCGTCGGATGTCCCTTGAGGCGTTGGCGCTCGCCGACCAACATGGTGGCGCTCACACATTGGGCGAACTTCTGAAACTTGCTGCGTTAGAGACGGGTATTGGTATAGACATTGATGCCCAGGGGCAGGTCACATTTGCCCTGACCCCTGGCAAAGATATTGAGATTGGCTCAAAACTGGAACGTGTCATTGCCCAGGTGGCACAGATGCTGAGGAGATGGCCGTCCTTGAGGCAGCAAGCCCCACGTATTGCATCTGGCATAGGGCCACCGCCAGCACTGCCGGAGGGTCTCCCCGGGCCGGAAGCCACACAGCCAGTCAGCAATGACACTGAGCGCTATACAACCAGCACGCAGCCAATGGATATCCCGGAACCGCCGCGTGAGGTCAGGCCGCCCACAGAAGATGAAGATTCAGGTATCTTTATCCCCTCAGACCCACTTGCACATCGCGAAGACACAAACGATGTTGTTGACACTGAGGAAGATTCGCCCGGGGTATTTATCCCCAGCGATCCGATCGATCCTAAGCCGGGAGACTGAAACAGCACCTATGCACCAGCAATTTGACGGCGCACAAACTCCCTGAACAGCGGGGGATTGACTTCAATTGCCCCCTGGCCCTTCAAAAGCTGCTTTTCTAGCAGCAAACGCACCGCAGCGGACGATGTATTCACTTCTCTCCCGGAAAGCAGGCGCCGAAGCGCTTCCCGCTCATCTTCGGTCAGGCTGTCCCAGATGGTCTGACATTCCAGCGCGATAGCCGGACTCTCCATGAAGAACCGGAGCGCTTTATCCTCCGGGGTGCCAAAGGGAATATCCGCCGCCAGCCGGAAGCTGGCTCGCAACAGCCCAGCATGCCCGCCGCTGACCTTCAACAGAAATTCCCGGAATGAATCCGGATAGTTCACCCCTTGCCGCTTAGATAGATTCTCTATCATCGCGACGGCGTCTTTGCGATCATATGGCCCCAGGAAATATGTGCCATCATTGAAAAGCTCGACGAATGGCTCCAGCTTATCGGCAGGATAACCTTCTTCCTCGATAATCTGAGGAATAGGCCGCCGGGTAAAAGTCATGTACATCACCCGGTACTTGTAATCATCCCGAATACCGCGCAGTGTCTGGAAGAATCGTGGCGGTAGCTGGGCCAGCATCTCCTCAAACTCATCCAGCACAAACACAACCCGCAAGGGCAACTTCTCACTCTTTACCGATTCTCCTGATGGCTCGATCAAGCGGTCGCTGCCATCCACTGACTTCAAAACCTGCTCAAGCGCCAGTTCAAGATAGCGCAGGCCAATAAGCGGCAGCAGAGGGTTGCTGCCATTGTGGAGCTCTTTGTAAGCGAGCAGTAGCTTTTCCTGCTGCTCACGATCCAGCCCCAGCTCATTGATCAACGGATGGAATGTCTTATACAGCCGGTGAACCATAATTTCATAGCCGGCCCAGGCGCTAGGCTGACCCCGAGATGGCAATGCTCCCAGCATATTGTTGGGATCAACCAGGACCATCCGGATCGTCCTGCTCTTTTCTTGCAAATGAAAACGAAGGGTCTCGGGCCGCAGCAGGTGGCGCAGCAGATTCGATTTACCGACACTGCCTACACCTACAACCGAACAGGAATCGCCAGCATCCAGCCGCGTGAGAATCCTGCCGATCTCTTTCTTGCGTAAGTCAATTCTGCGCTGCCTGTTGGGGGAAGACACGATTCACCTCGCTCTACGTAATTATGGCAGAAGCCGCTGATGACTCAAGGATGCAGAACCGGGGCCGCGTCACATGAGGTATCCAGTGAGAGATACTGTCCATCTACCCAACCCCATGTGCCATCATAGGTGACAAACCACCATTCAGCGGCTTCATTGCGGCCAGCGACCTGGATAATTGTTTCATAAGGTATCACAAGTCGTATCTCCGCGTCCAGCGAGGGAGCCGCACGCAGATTCAGGTTGTAGTTCACCAGCGCACCGCAGAATATGGCAACAGTAGGTGTTGCAGTCGGCGTCGGCGTATGATAGGGCTCCCGCGTCGGCGTCGCTGTGGGGAGAGATGTTACGGTCGGACTATTCGTCGCAGTTGGTGCTGTTGTCAACGTGGCTGTCACCTGTGGGGTGGGGGTAGGCGTCAGCGTGACAGTCGCCGTCGGCGTGGCGGTGTAGTACAACGTCGGCGCCGCTGGCGGAAAGAATTGACCCGGCAAAATCGGGATAAACACAGCCATCACTATTGTGAAGAACCCCATGCCAAGCGACAGGATTCCAGGTGACCTGTCAGGAGCAAAATCCTGCCGTCTGCGCTCTATCAACGCAACCAGCAGTACACCATACAACAGTTCCACGACACCAAGCAGGAAGAACACCACAACAGGATCAGTGGCAAGCGGAGAAATAATCGTATGGACGATCAGCGTTCCCATGACAGCGATCGCTGCGACAGCCGCAAACGCTCCATCCAGCCACCCTGCCAACGGACTCGATCGGCGCAGGGATCGGAGCACTCCAATCAACATGTAAAGCACCGGCCCGATGACGCCAATTAGCAGCAGCACAGAAGCCAGAACAGTTGCCATTTCGATTCCAATCCGCTCCTCACTACAGTCTATAAAAGCAACGCGAACATCACCGTTCGCGCTGCAACAGGTATTTCTTTTCATATCATGGGCAGCGGCGCCCCGTACAACCGTCTCTACTGCCGAGGCAGGAAACCGACTCGCTTCTGTACCTCGCGCAGTGTCTTCTCTGCAATAGCACCGGCACGCTCAGCCCCACGAGCGAGTATGCTATCAAGGTACCCCGGTTCATTCTGAATCTTGCGGTAGCGTTCTTGAATAGGCGCCAGTGTCTCGAGAACCAGATCTGCCACCTCAGATTTCAAATGGCCGTAGCCCTTACCCTCAAAATGCGCCTCAATTGCCTCCCGCGACTCCATACCTGACAGAACCTCGAAAATTTGCAGCAGATTATTTACGCCTGCACGTTCAGGATCATCGCTAAAACGGATATCCTTCCCCGAATCCGTTTTGGCCCGCATAATCTTCTTACGCGCCAGATCGGGGGAGTCGAGCAGATAAACGGCATGATACTGCGAATCCGTCTCGCTCTTGCTCATCTTCTTTGTTGGATCATCCAGGCCCATCACTCGCGCTGCCGTACCGCGAATCATGGCCTCCGGGATCACGAATGTCTGACCGTAAAGATGGTTGAATCGCTGTGCGATATCCCGGGTCAGCTCCAGATGCTGACGCTGATCGTCGCCTACCGGTACACGATGAGCCTGATACAGTAGAATATCTGCCGCCATCAGTACAGGATAATCAAAAAGCCCGGTGCTTACACTCTCCTGCTGCTGCCTCGCCGCTTTTTCCTTAAACTGAGTCATGCGGTTAAGCCAGCCAACGGGTGTGACACAATTCAGAATCCAGGCAAGCTCGGCATGCGCCGGAATGTGTGACTGCACAAAAATCGTGGCTTCGTCTGGATCAATACCGCAGGCGATATAGAGTGCTGCAACCTCACGGGTTTTCTCGGCAAGCTGTGCAGGGTCATGAGGGACAGTAATGGCATGCATATCAACCACACAGAAATAACTTTCATACCTGTACTGCTCTTCTACCCACTGACGCAGTGCACCCAGATAATTCCCAATGGTCAGGCTGCCAGAAGGCTGTACGCCAGAGAGGACTCGCTGCTTGCCAGACATTTTCTCTTTTGTCATTTCGTTCCTTCACTCATGGATGCGTGATAATCATAGAAATCAGTTCAGTTGCCATACGGCAGCAGCGCCCCCGGTAGGATTCGAACCCACGACGCACGGCTCCGAAGGCCGTCGCTCTATCCGCTGAGCTACGGGGGCGGGTGGAGTATTGACACCGCCATTTTACCGGCCATGCACACAGCTATCAAGCCTCATTGCTATATCCGCGATCCTGACGGCGGGCTACCAATGGAGCTTACCAACGCCTGCAGCTCGGCATCAACGTCCTGGGCCTGAGTGTTCAATTTTGACACGGCATCAGCATCACCGGCTGCTAAAGCATCATCAATCCGCTGCGCGAGAATCTCCAACAGCAGTTGCAGTGTGCCTGCAAGGGCATTGTGATCATTCAATGCCCGCTGCTCCACTATGGCTTCTTCCAATAAAGCCACGGCGTCGTCTGCATTTCCCTTAAGGAAAAAAACCTGCGCCAGCACGGCCAGTACTCTTGCATATCCCAGCACATCACGCCCCTGTTCCATCAAAGACAACGCAATCGACAGGACATCTGCTGCATCCTCAAGACGGCCCAACGCCAGGTAGACACGTCCCAGCATCGCATGAGCACGGGCAAGGTTAGGGCGATCATGGGCTGCCAGCGCAACGGTCCGCTCAGCCAGTCGGAGCGCCTGGTGATAGTCACGCAGCATCAAGCAAGCCTCACAGGCCAGTGCCGTGGAGCGTGAAGACACAGGCATATCCTTGAGACGCTGCACGGCTTCACCGGGATTCCGTTGTTCAAGCCGTAACTGCATCATTTCCAACTCGCAGCGCTCAACCCCTTGAGCATCTCCGAGGTCGCGGAATTCTGCCAGCGCACGCTTAACCGTGGCAAAAGCCGTGTCAATCTGTCCCCGGTGGCGCTGGATCACGGCCAGTTCAACAAGTGTGTAGAGATGTTCACGTGGCCCATGCCGCTTTTCCTCGAACCAGTGCAGGGACTCTCTAAGGCATGATTCGGCAGGCTCATAAAGCCCCAGCCAGCGGTAGGTGATACCCAACCAGGACAGCAGGCGGGCCAGCACAAGGGAATCTGATTTTGCAGGGCGAGCTACAGCGACCAGTTTTTCCAGCGCCGCCCGCCAGGTCGTCCATGCTCCCTGATGGACCACATTTGGCCAGGCGGCCTGAATCAATCGGGTTGTATCTTTCACCGATAGGGCCAGCATTCCGGCATTCTCAATAAGATGCAGGGTCAGGCGGCTGGCATACGATGCCCCCAGGATAGCTCCGCTCAAGCGGCGGCTGGCTTCGATCACCCAGCTTGCAACCTGCTGCTGGGCCTCGATCTTCTGGCGAAGATATGCCCGAGCTATTCGATGCAGGATATATTTCCTATGGTCTGAATCTATACTCAAAAGTGATAGCTGGCCTAAGTAAGTGGCCGCCTGACCCGCAGTCTCGGATGACAGTCCGCTTGCGAGCATCAGCAACTCATGCAAGACACTATCATGAGGAAGCAACCAGGCCGCCAGCCAGAAACGGCGGGCATCTGCATCAAGCTGCTCCCATGCACGCTCATAAAACGCTTCCAGCGGCACAGCCTCCGCAGGGAAGAGTCCTTCGTCCTCCAGTGCATCCTGTGGCAGTCGGGCCACCAGCCCTGCAGCCAGCTCCAGCGCCAAAGGGTTACCACCCACACGTTCCCACACAATTCGCCGCCGCATAGAATCCAGCGGACGCTCGATTGGCCAGGCGCGCTCCATGATCACCGCCGCATCCTGCTCAGCAAGCTCAGGGACAGGGATGTGTTGCAAGGGCAAACCCTCCTGCCAGCGGCGGCTGGTGACGATCACCCGCGCATCTGCCGCCTGTTCCAGAAAATCACCGAACACCTTAGTGCCAATGACGGTCTCTGCCTCGTCTAATACCAGCAGAACATCATGGGATTGACAATACACGTGAAGGGCTTCGGCGCTGGTTGTTGGCAGACGCAGCGTCTCGCAAAGCACTGCGAATAGATCAGCATCTGTAGAGTACTCTGCTGCAGTTAGCTGCAGCCAGGCGATGTTATCCAGATCAGCCTCGTCAATAAGCCGATGTGCGAGAGTGAGTGCCAGCGCCGTTTTGCCAATCCCTCCCGGCCCGATGAACAGGAGATGCCTGCGACCGCTTTCCGCGGAGAGAAGCTGCCATGCCTGCTCCAAAAGCGTCGTCCGACCCACAAGCTCATTGAGGGGCCGGGCAGGCAGTGCCCGTCGCAGCCGGTCACGGTGCAGCAGCTCGCGTGCCTGACCCTCCTCCTGCAGCAGCCAGTGAACCAGGCGCTGCAGGCCGCGCTTCTGCCTTCGGCGCAGCGTGCGCACATCTTGATTCGTTACAGCTTCAATCTGTTCCCATGAAAGGTTCAGATCAACGCGTACATATCGGTAGTACAGCATACTCCAGGCCTCTAACTCAACAGCCTGTTGGTGAAAATCTGCCGCAAGTTGCTTCAAAGCATCATCCAGCGCGGCATCATCTTCGGGGCCGCTCAGATGATAAAGATGCCGCTGCCTTGTCAGTGCAGCGGCAATTGTGCTATTCAGCCATTCAGCGACGGCGTAGTCCACAGCTACCGGGTCATCCATCATAGACGATGAAGACACGATCTGCTGCACGACCATGTAAGTTTTCAGGGGCGTCGGTG
>JALSTC010000767.1 GCA_026983935.1 Ardenticatenia bacterium | reverse complement strand
CGGTCGGCGCAGTCGCCGTGCTGGAAGGGCAGGTGATCGGTATCGGGCGCAACCGCCGCGAAGCCGACCAGGACCCCACCGCCCACGCCGAAATGATGGCCATCCGACAGGCAGCGGCGCATATCGGCCACTGGCGGTTAGAGGGCGTCACGCTCTACTGCACGCTGGAACCATGTGCCATGTGTGCCGGGGCAATGGTGCTGGCCCGGCTGCCCCGGCTGGTGTATGCCACTGCCGACCCGAAGGCCGGTGCTGCAGGCAGTATCATGAATCTGCTGGATCATCCCCGCCTCAATCACCACGTTGACGTGACCCGCATCGGGGAACCGTTCGCAGGTGAGGCCGCGCAGTTACTGGTGGCGTTCTTCGCCATGCTGCGCGCCCAGGGGCAAAAATAGCCGAAAACTTCATATCCGGAGAGGTGCCAGAGTGGACGATTGGGCCTGTCTCGAAAACAGGTGTGGCCATCAGGTCACCGTGGGTTCGAATCCCACCCTCTCCGCCAGCGATGACTGCCGCGCCGCGCGTGGCAGTTTCCTTTTGGCCGCCGATCTTTCCACCCGGCAGATCGGGCAGGTGGACAACGGCGGGCAGGCCATTATAATCGCAGCACGGTGAAAGGAACGTCACCATGCGAAATCCCGCATACTATGCGCTGGCCGCACTGGCCGCGCTGACACTGGCGGCCTGTGCAGGTTCACAGAACACGGCCCCGGCCACGCGGGCGGCTGCAGCGGCATCTCCACTGCCGGTTACGGTCATCCGAACAGGCCCTGCCGCCAGCCAGGGGATGCTCTCCATGCAGGCAGCTTCAGCAACGCCAACGCCTGCCGTCACCCCGACTCCGAGCGCCCCACCCCGTCCGGATGTGGTGGTCTGGTGGCCCGCTGCCCTGATGCCCGGCGAAGAAGACCCGGCAGCCGCAGAACTGAATGCCCAGACTGAGAACTTCCGCGAAACACGGGCAAGATCGCTCCTGATCCGCACCAAGCGCGTGGACGGCCCGGGCGGCATCATGTCCACGCTGCACACGGCGCGGGAAGTCGCACCCGGTGCGCTGCCGGACCTCGCCCTGCTTCCACCGGAAAGTATGGCTATCGCCGCGGAAACCGGTCTGATCTACCCCCTCGATGATCTGCTCCCGACGACTCTGTCACGCACGCTGTATCCAGAGGCCACCGCGTTGGGTCAGGTCAACGGGATACAGTATGGTGTCCCTTATCTGCTGCGTGTGCAGCACACGGTCTACCGCGAGACAGCTTTTGAAACCCCGCCGACCACCTATGAGGCCGTGCTCGACAGCGGGCAGCCGTTCGTCTTCGCCGTCGGGCCTGAGAACAACCTCAATGACATGCTGCTGATTCAGTACACGGCGGCAGGCGGGCGCACCGCCGGCGATGATGGCAGGCCGCTGCTGGATGAGGAGGCACTGCTGACTGTCCTTACCTTCTATGAAGAAGCCGTCAGCAGCGGCGTGATTGACGCGGCAGTTCTGGAGTACGACTCGCCTGCGG
>JALSTC010000766.1 GCA_026983935.1 Ardenticatenia bacterium | reverse complement strand
ATCACACCGACTGGCCAGACCAAGGCCAGCACGTCGCTCAGGTGACGGAAAGGCACCCCACGCCAGCGGGCCGCCAGCCACAGTCCCAGCAGCCCGCCGTACAGTGCACCGTGCCAGTTGAGGCCGCCCGCCCGCAGGTTGATGATTTCGCCCGAATGATCGGCGAAGTATGCCCAGTTGAGCAGCACATGGAACAGCCGCGCCCCGATCACACCGCCCAGCACGCCACCCAGCCCGGCATCGAACCAGCGCAGCGGATGCCGTTCGCCGCGCCGGTAAGCGGTGGCGGTCACGGCGGCCAGACCGATCAGCGCAGCAGCGGCGATCAGTGCCATGAATGTGCGCACCGAGAACGGCCCGAGATTGATGAAAGGTGAGTCCATAGTCAAATGCATGTACCCCGTTTTGGGGAGATGTCATGCCGCGATTGTAACGTCACAAGTTATTCCTGCGCCATTCGCCATCGAATGCATTTCCCGAATGACGGAAGAATGTTAGAATATTTGTGCCAGACACGGTATAAGGAAGGTGCAATGACCCATCATTTACCGATCAATCAGATACTGCAGGGCGATTGTGAGCAGGTGCTTGCCACATTCCCGGACAACAGCATTGATCTGATTGTCACCTCCCCACCCTATGCTGACAGACGCAAAAAGACTTACGGCGGCATTCACCCCGATCATTACGTCGAGTGGTTCCTGCCGAAAGCCGCAGAGTTTCTGCGTGTCCTCAAACCCACCGGCACATTCATCCTGAACATCAAAGAGCGCGTGGTCAACGGTGAGCGGCATACCTATGTCATCGAATTGATTCTGCGTCTGCGCGAACAGGGATGGCTGTGGACGGAAGAGTTCATCTGGCACAAAAAGAACAGCTATCCCGGCAAATGGCCGAATCGCTTCCGTGATTCGTGGGAACGCTGCCTGCAGTTCAATAAGCAGCGCCAGTTCAATATGTACCAGGAAGCCGTCATGATCCCGATGGGCGATTGGGCCAGGAGTCGGCTGCGGCGCTTGAGCGAAACGGATAAGGTGCGGGATGAATCAAAGGTCAACAGCGGCTTTGGTAAAAACGTCTCCAACTGGCTTGGCCGCAAGATGGCCTACCCCACCAACGTCCTGCATCTGGCAACGGAAACCTCGAACCGCAAACACAGCGCCGTTTTCCCCGCCGCCCTGCCGGAATGGTTCATCAAACTGTTCACACAGGAAGGCGATATCGTGCTTGACCCCTTCGTCGGCTCCGGGACAACTGCCATCGTTGCCAAGCGCATGAAACGTCGCTACATCGGCATTGACATCCACGAAGAGTACTGCGAAATGGCGCGGACCAGTATCGGAGCCGCGATCACAACGCTCTAACCAACTGGAAACACATAGCGCCCGCCTCATTCCTATTTGCCCCGCGATCCCGGTCACCGGTATACTACGCTCATAAAAATAGAGACATCTTATTGAGCAGCATAAATATCGAAAGGAGCCGGGCCTGTGAGCGAACAACCTGAGGCCGCCATCAAAGCGG
>JALSTC010000765.1 GCA_026983935.1 Ardenticatenia bacterium | reverse complement strand
CTGCTGCAGATCGATAATGTGGATGCCGTTACGTTCGGTGAAGATGTACGGCTTCATCTTGGGGTTCCACCGGCGGGCACGGTGCCCGAAGTGGACGCCCGTCTCCAACAACGTCTTCATGGAGACGACAGACATGGTGAGTATCCTCCTGTACCGTGTTTGGCGTTCACACCCGTCAACCCGCGCCGCCAATTCCACAGGGGAACAACACAGACGCAGTCAGGATGTGTGTATTTGGGGTCGGCCTGTGCCGACCCCGGCGGCGTATTGTAGCCCATCCAGCACGGGGATTCAAGGGCAGTTTCGGACTTCAGATCAGGGGCAAGAGGCAGGAGACCTGAGGCCAGAAAAAGAGCAGCAAACAACAGGCAAAAAAATCCCTGTGAATCCCTCTTTCTGCGTCATCTGTGTACCATCGACTCTGAAGTCATCGCTCAGGCAAAGCAGTACACGCCCGACTCCGGATTCCGCCGGGCTGCACATCTGTTGCCACATCGCACATTTGCGGAGTACACTCCCCACGCAGGCGACACCGAACCCGATATATAAGGAAACAACACAGTCGTGAACGTACTGATGATCGGGCTGGACGACAGCGTGCTGACCGATCCGGCGAGCGACACACGCCAGCGGCACGAACGCTATGCCGCTGCTGCCGGTCACCTGACCATGCTGGTCTACAGTGCGGGGCGGGAGCCGGTCACGGGGGGCGAGCTTTCGCCGCAACTGGCCGCCTACCCCATCCGGGGCGCGCGGGCGCTGTTCGCCCTGCGGGCCGTGCTGGCCGGGCTGCGCCATGCCCGCCGCCCGGTGCACCTGATCACCACGCAGGACCCGTTCACTACCGGGCTGGCCGGAGCGATCCTGTCATGGCTGCTGCATGCCCCGCTGCTGGCCCAGAATCACAGCACGTTCTTTGACAACCCGCACTGGATCGGGGAGCATCCGCTGCGTCACGGCCTGTTCAACCGGCTTGGCAGGTGGGTGATCCGGCGGGCGGCGATGAACCGCGTGGTCAATGAGGCCGAGCAGCAAAAGTACCTGGCGCTGGGCGTGCCCCCGGAGCGCGTGCGCGTGATTCCGCTGGCGAATCCCGCGCCATTTGCCGCGCCGGTTTCCGCCGAACAGATCACCGCGCAGCGTGCCGCCTGGGGACTGGACGACTCGCACAAGGTGCTGCTGTGGGCCGGGCGTCCGGTGCGGGTCAAGCGGATTCCCGTCCTGCTGGATGTGATGCGCCTCGTGGCCGAGGCCGAACCGCTGGCGCGGCTGGTACTGCTCGGCGATATGCGGCTGGCGGAAGAAAACATCCCGGCGGCGATCGCGCAGCGCGGACTGACGGGCCATGTGATCATGCCGGGGCATATGCCCTTTGACAGGCTGCCGGCTGCCTACCGGGCGGCGGATATCTACGTGCACACCAGCGCCTATGAGGGGCTGGGGCGTGTGATGATGGAAGCGGGCGCGGCAGGGCTGCCGGTGGTGGCAATGGACTCCGCAGGGGCGCAGGCGATCATCACCGACG
>JALSTC010000764.1 GCA_026983935.1 Ardenticatenia bacterium | reverse complement strand
GACTCCCGCGCCGCAGTTCCGGGTCAGCGTGCCGGAAGCCGGGAGGGTATCCGGCGGCGGCAGCGTGGGCGTCGGCGTGACGGTGGGCGTGCCGCCATCCTGCGCCAGCGCCCCCTGCCCCATCGCCAACGCAAACAGGAGAAACAGCATTGTCGTTAAGGCAATCGCGGCCCCCCCCCTCACCCCAGTCGGATTCAGCCTTTGAAGAATCATCACAACACCCATTCACGAATAGACCAGATCATACCTCGATCATCAGCCGGTCGAAGGCGAACATCACCGGGCCGAGGTCGGGCTGCTCCGCGGTCAGCTTGCGCTGAAGCCGCAGCAGGTCATCGTAGGAGTGGCCGTCGTTCTCCTCGATGTGAATGAAGATCGTGCGTGCCGTGTCCAGCGCCCGCACCATATCCAGCGTCTGGCGAAAAGTGGCCTCCGTCGTGAGCACGGGGTGTTCGGCGGGGATGCGCCGCTCACCGGTGAATGGATCGAACTCAAAAATTCCCGTCGGCAGGATCGCCGCGTCAAAGCGTCCCAGCGCCTCCGGCGGCTGCCAGCCAACCAGCTCATCCGGCGCGATCAGCACGCGCCTGCTGCCCTCGCTCAGGATGAAGGCATAGACATTGGCCGTCGGCGCGGGAAGCTGAAAAGGCTGCACGGTCACGCCATCAAGCACGAACATCTCCCCGTCGGGGACGATGTGCTGCTCCACCAGACCACGCCCCTGCAGGTAATCCATCTGCTCCGCCAGGCCGCGCCAGTGCTCAAAATCGGTCTGGACGTTCTGGGGAATGTAAACCGGCGTGCGCTCATGCTGCGGCGGCCACTGCCAGCCCCGCAGATTGAGCGCCTCAAACACACGGCTGCCCGCTGTATGGTCGGGGTGCCAGTGACTGAACACCACAGCCGCCACGTGCTGGATGTTGGCCCGGTTGAGGGAGTGGACGATGTCCTCCGGCGTGTCAATCAGCAGGTCGGGGCCGTGCAGAAAGAGCGCCGGCCCCATGCGGCTGTACGGCACACCGCGTGCCCGTGCCTCCGCACAGACGCGGCAGTTGCAGGTTGGGCGCGGCGTGGGGCTGGCCCCGCTGGTTCCCAGAAATTCAATGCGCATGGGAGCACTCGCCCTCCAATGATCGCGATAACAGAGGGCATTATAGCCTGCCTGTGTCCGGTCGCGCTATGGGACAAAAACGTGCTATCATATCCGCAGAGATTTCACCGGCCCGCGAAAACGGGGAGCAGCCATGCGCCTGTTCATCAGCTACGCCCGGGAAGACCAACCCCAGGTACAGACTCTCGTCAACATCCTGCGTGACGGCGGCCATGACCCCTGGTTCGATCACCGCCTGCTGCCAGGCCAGGACTGGCAGGAAGAGCTGCTGAGGGCCATCCGGCGCAGCGATGCCTTCGTCTATGTGCTGACGCCCGACTCGGTCGCTTCGGAATGGTGCCAGTGGGAATTCGCCAGAGCCATTGAGCTGGGCAAGCCCATCGTGCCGGTGCTGCTCAAGAAGGGCACCGAGCTTCCGGAGACGCTGGCCCCCTATCAGTACGCCGATCTCTCCGAGGGACTGACTCCGAGGACGACGGCCCGGCTGATGGGTGGGCTGTCGCGGATCGCCATCACCATCCCGCCGGAGAATGCACCGCGCGTGCGAGCAAAGCCGGGCGGCACACCTGCCCGCGCCGAGGTCACCCCGGCGTCTACGCGGCGGCTGTTCATCATCGGGGCCGTTGTGGCCATACTGGCCGTCGCAGCGATCATCGGGGGAATGATCGTGACTTCGACTGCCGTCACGCCAACCCCCGATTTCAACCTGACCCCCGGCACGCCGGACCTCGGCCCGGCGGCGGGCTGGCTGGAAGTGCAGCAGCCGGTCGCCCTTTACAGCGGCCCCGGCACACAGTATGTGATCATCACCACGGTGGACAGCGGCCCGCTGGCCATCACCGGCAGCAGCCACACGGCGGACGGCCTGTTCTACCAGGTGCAGTTGGGTGAACTGGCCGGATGGGTGCAGGATACGCCGGATGTCGTCGTGGCGGAGATCACCGAAGACATCCCCGACGTGCTGACCCCCACCCCCAGCCCGACCATGCTGCAGGTCCGCTACACGGCTTCCGTGCGCGCCGGGCCGGGCCGTGATTATCCCGCCATCACCTATATCAATGACGGCATTCTGCCCGTCACCGGGACGGCCATCGCCGCCGACGGGACATACTACCATGTGCAGTTGGGCACGATGGACGGCTGGGTGCAGCGCACCGCATCGGTTGCTCTGATCGGCAGCGAGGAGAGCCTGCCTGAACTGCCGACGCCGACCCCCGCACCCTACCGCCTGGAGATCGTCCACACCGCCGCGATCCGGGCCGCACCCGGCAGAGACCAGCCGATCATCACCTTTGTCACAGAAGGCACACTGCCCATCACCGGGCTGAGCCGCACGGCCACCGGTACGTTCTACCGCGTGCTGTTCGGCGGGATTCAGGCATGGGTGCAGCGCACAGCCTCCATCGAGGTCGTCGTGGAGTGAAGGCGCACAACCGTTTTTGCCCCGGCAGGCCATCTGAGACCACTTATTGAGAACAATTCTCAACAACTATCTGATAAATTTGTGACAAGCGTCACTAGGAACGCCGCCCCGGAGCCTGCATACTTGTGGAAAGCTGGCCGCTTTTTTGTCATAGGGGCATCCGATATGTTTGATGTGCTGTACCGCACACTCCGCAGGCCGCCCATCATCGTACTGACGGGCGTCATCGCCTTTGTGCTGCTGTGGCGCATGAGCGGGTCGCGTGAAAGCAGCAGCGCATCCGTGATCGCGCTGCAGTTGGCCTTCACACCGGAGAACTTCCAGGCCGTACTTGATGACTGGGGGGCGGCGGGCGTGGCGCATTTCCAGAGCACGATCTGGCTTGACTACCTGTACCCCATCGCCTATGCCGCTTTTCTGGCGGGGCTGGTGGCCGCACTCCGCCGTGAGCGCCCACAGGCCCCCTGGCAGGCCGTTTTTCTGATGCCTATGGCGGCGGCCATACTGGATTACATCGAAAACACGCTGCATCTGATCATCCTCACCGACACCGCGCACCTCTCCGCGCCGCTGATCGCGCTGGCATCGGTGGCCGCGGCGCTCAAGTGGGGATTGATCGCGCTGGTTTTTCTGGCTATTCTGTTCAGTCTGGTGAGCCGCGTGTGGCGGGCCATGCGCGCAACAACGACGGGCGGCGGGCACACGTCCCGACCGCAATAGAGGAGAAACGATGACCACAGCGACACTTACCGCTTTTCGCACCCTGGATCAACTGCTGCCGGGACAGCGGGCCATCATTCAGAAAGTGGGCGGGCGCGGCGCGTTCCGCCGCCGGATGATGGATATGGGGCTGGTGACCGGCGCAGAAATCGAAATGGTCAAGGCAGCCCCGCTTGGTGATCCCATCGAATACAAGATCAAGGGCTATCATCTCTCGCTGCGCCGTGCGGAGGCGCGCGTGATCGTGGTGGATTTCTGAGGGCAGCATCTGCACCAACTGTCCACCTTTCGCCGGGAATACACGAGGCTGCACCGACTCATGGCGAAGCACTATACCATCGCGCTTGCGGGCAATCCCAACGCCGGCAAAAGCACCATTTTCAACGCCCTGACCGGGGCACACCAGCACGTCGGCAACTGGCCCGGGAAAACGGTGGAGAAAAAAGAAGGCACGGCACACATCGGCGGCCATGATGTGGTGGTCGTGGATCTGCCGGGCGCATACAGCCTGACCGCTTACTCAGCCGAGGAGGCCATCAGCCGCGATTTTATCGTCCACCAGCATCCGGACGCCGTCGTCGCCGTTGTGGATGCAACCAATCTGGAACGCAACCTGTACATGGTCGTCCAGATGATCGAGACGGGCGCGCCGGTCGTGCTGGCCCTCAACATGATTGACCTGGCTGAGGCACAGGGCATCCGCATTGATCGGAAGGCGCTCTCGACGGGGCTGGGCGGCATCCCCGTCGTCCCGACTGCCGCCCGCCAGGGGACAGGCATGGATGCGCTGCGCAGGGCCATCCTGCAGGTTTCCTCGACGGCCCCCAATCATCGCGGCAGCCCGGCATGGATTGATTACGGCCCGGAGGTGGAAGCCGCCATCAAGACACTGGAGACACTGATCCGGCAGCGCCCCGCCCTGCGAGAAGCCTATCCGCCCCGCTGGCTGGCCATCAAACTGCTGGAAGGCGACGCGGATATCCTCGCCCTGCCCGATGTGGTGCAGGATCAGGCGCTGCTGGAGGCGCTGGACGAAGCCGCGGGCCGCATCAAGGCCGCCGCCGGGGAAGACCCGGAAACGCTGATCGTCGATCGGCGCTATGCCTTCATCAGCGATCTCGTCCGGCGGACGGTCTCCCGTCCATCAGTGGAGGCCATCACCCTCTCCGAGCGCATCGATTCCGTCCTGACCAACCGCTGGCTGGGCGTGCCCATTTTCCTGCTGATGATGTGGACGGTCTTTCAGATGGTGGCCAACGTCAGCGCTCCACTGCTGGACTGGGTGGACGGTGTGATCAGCGGACCGATCACCCACTGGGTGGTCGCCCTGCTGCGTCTGGTGGGGCTGGGCGGAACCTGGGTCGAATCGCTGATGGTCAACGGCATCATTTCCGGCGTGGGCAGCATGCTGGTCTTCATCCCTGTGCTGGTCATCCTGTTCCTGGCCATTGCCCTGCTGGAAGACACGGGCTATATGGCGCGGGCGGCTTTTGTGATGGATCGGTTCATGCACCTGGTCGGGCTGCACGGCAAGAGCTTCCTGCCGCTGCTGGTCGGCTTCGGCTGCAACGTCCCGGCGATCTATGCCACGCGCACGCTGGAAAGCGAGGCCGACCGCAGGTTGACGGCTTTCCTGAGCACGTTCATGAGCTGCGGCGCACGGCTGCCGGTGTACGTGATCTTCGGCTCGGCATTTTTCGGCGCGGCGGCGGGGAATCTGGTCTTTGCCATGTACATGGTCGGTATCGGTGTCGCCATCCTGACCGGCTTCCTGCTGCGGCGGACGGTGTTCCGCAACAAACCCACCCCGCCCTTCATGATGGAACTGCCGCCCTACCGACTGCCGACGTTGAAAGGCATCTGGCTGCACATCTGGGAGCGCACGGCTAAATTCGTGGAAGGCGTCACAACGACTATTCTGCTGATGTCCGTCATCATCTGGGTTCTGCTGGCGATTCCAGTGCGCGGCGGGACGTTCGACACCGTCCCGCCGGGAGACAGCCTCTTCGGCGAACTCAGCCGGGTGCTCTCACCGATCTTTGCCCCGGCAGGCTTCGGCCAGTGGCAGGCGACCGGTGCGCTGGTGAGCGGCGTCGTCGCCAAAGAAGTCGTGGTCACAACACTGAGTCAGGTCTACGTCGGCACGGCTCACGCCCCCATCCCGGAGGCACTGCCGCCGCTGCGCGAGGACCTGGCGGATATCGTCCGCAGCGCCGGGGAAGCCCTGATCCTGACGGGGCAGGAAATCGTCAACATTGTGCCCCGCACGGTCAATATCCTGCCCGGCGTGCAGATGCCAGAGGCGCATTTCCTGGGCGAGGAGGGGGAATCGGAGGACAGCACCGCGCTGGAAAGTGCGCTCCGGCGCTCGTTTACGCCGCTGTCTGCCGTCGCCTTCAACGTGTTCGTGCTGCTCTATATCCCCTGCGTTTCAACGGTGGCGGCCATGCGGCAGGAATTCGGGCCGCGATGGACGTTCTTCCAGGCCGGGTATTCGCTACTTGTCGCCTGGATTGTGGCTGTCACCATCTACCAGGGCGGACTGCTGCTGGGGCTGGGATAGCGCTCATGACAACTGTCTTACTGCGTCAGGTGCTCCAGATATTTGAGACGGCTGCCGGGCCGCTCACGCTGGCGGAGGTGGCCCGCCTGCTGGACATTGAGGAGGGCATCCTGGAAGGGATGCTGGAATATTGGGTGCGCAAGGGCCGGCTGCGTAAGGTGACGCCCTATTCGCGCATCTGCTCGGTGTGCGGCGAGGCCAAAACCTGCCCCTTCCTCCTGAATCTCCCCGCGCGCTACGAACTGATCACCGACGACGAACCGGACCTCTCCATTGAGCCACCCTGCCTGAAGAAATAGCAAAATTCACAAAAAATTCACTTGAGGATTAAACAAGTGTTGATATATAATGAAAACGCTCCATTTTGCAAAGGGGTAGTTTTATGCCTTCGCCCTTCCATGTCCTCATCATTGACGACATGCCTGACACACGCACGCTGCTGCGTGTGATCCTCACACGCCGGGGCGAGTACACAGTCAGTGAAGCCGCCAGCGGCGAGGCAGGACTGCGGATGGCCCAGGACTCGCCGCCCGATCTGATCATCCTGGATTACATGATGCCGGGCATGGACGGGGCAGAAGTATGCCGTCAGCTCCGCGCCATGCCCCAGACCAGACAGACCCCCATCCTTGTGCTGACGGCACGGGTTGACCGACCCACCCGTGATAAAATGCTGGCGCTGGGCGTGAACAGCTACCTCCATAAACCCATCCACCCCAGGCAGCTTCGCAGTGCAGTGGAATCGCTTTTGACCAATCACCGCGAAACGGCCTCAGGCAGCCAGACCTGACGCTGCACAAACGCCTATCCGCTGGCCTCCGGGCGGCGGCGCAGCCAGTACCAGGCCGAGGGGCGGCTGGTATCCGTCGCTTCTCTGCTCAGCGTCATTTTCTCCAGCGTAAAAGCCAGGGCCAGCATCGCCGCCACTTCGTCGGGATCGAGGCCGGCTTCGCCGTCTTCACGCTGGTGGCGCCGCCAGACATACATCACCGCCATGCCGCCGGGCGCGGTCAGGCGGGCCGCATGCCGGGCATAGATCGGGCGCGACTCCGGGGGCAGTGAATGCAGGCAGCCCACATCCAGCCACAGTGTCACAGGGGGATGATCCGGCAGAAAACCCGGCGATTCGACGCTGGCCTGCAAAAAACGCACCTGTTCGTCATTCAAGCCTGCCTCACGTGCCCGCTCCCGCGCACGGGTGAGGGCCGCTTCCACCCAGTCCACGCCGGTCACCTGCCAGCCATGCGCGGCCAGATAAACCGAACTGACGCCCGTCCCACAGCCGATATCCAGTGCCCGCCCCGGCGTTAAGGGGTTTTCACCTTCGACCAGCGCCCGCACTTCCGGCGGCACAATGCCCGAATCCCAGGGGGGCGGTTCGTCGCCCTCATAAAAGTCAGCAAAATGGTCATAACGAGAGGGTCTGTCACTCATCAGCGTCTACCTCT
>JALSTC010000763.1 GCA_026983935.1 Ardenticatenia bacterium | reverse complement strand
TCTCCGGTGACGGGATCAATCTGCGTGACGGTGTGACTGCTGCCGTTGACCACCCACAGGCTGACGCCGTCCCATGTGAGGGCATTGGGCGATTGGCCGACCTCAACTGTCAGCGGCTCGGCCTGTGCGGTGAGATCGATGCGCGTCACGGTGTTTTCTCGCGCATTGGCAGCCCACAGGCTGTCTTCGATTCGCACAACGGCGCTGGGTCTGCGGCCTGTCGGGTACTCCGCTGTGATGGTCATCGTTTCCGGGTCAATCTGCTGGAGGGTATCGCTGTCACCGTTGGCCACCCACAGGCTCTCGCCGTCCCAGAAAAGGGCCAGTGGCTCATCGCCGACGGTGATCGAGTCGGTGACTGTCTCGCTTGCCGGGTCAAAGCGCCAGACGGTGTTATCCTCACGGCTGGCCACCCACAGGCTGGTGCCGTCCCAGGCCAGAGCAAAGGGCTTGCTGCCCATATTCTCAATGGTGCTGACGACGGTACCGCTTTCCGGATCAATGCGCTGCAGGGTGTTGTCGCTCTGGTTGGCTACCCATATGGCTTCCCCGTCCCAGGCCAGGGCATTGGGTGACGCGCCAACGGGGATGGTGCTGACCACGACGCCTGCTTCCGGATCGATGCGCATGACGGTGTCATCGCCGTTGGCAACCCAGAGATTGCCGCCATCCCAGGCCAGGGCACGCGGTCTGCTGCCGACGGCCACTGTGCCGGTGGTTTCAAAGAGACGCAGGAGTTGGGCGCGGGCGGCCTGGATGCCAATATCGGCTTCAGCGACGGCCGTCTCTGCAGCGCCCAGATCGGCTTCGACAACGGCCTGCTGTGTGGCAGCGCTGATCGCGGCGGCTTCGGCGGCGGCCTGTGTGCTGGCGGCTTCAAAGACGGCGGTTTCCGCTTCCATTTGCTGGGCGACGGCGGTTTCTGCCCGCGCTTCTGAGGTGAAGGCGGCGGTCTGCACCGCGCCCAGCGTGCTGTTGGCCTGGCTGACCTGCACCCCGGCGCTGAGAGCCGCGCCAATAGAGATGATCGCCATGACGATCAGGATGGCGACCAGACCGGCCCCGCCCCGGATCAGGCGGCGGCGGTAGGCGACGGCCTGCTTGCTCTTTTCGATCAGTGCCTCCGCCTGCGGCGTGACTTTCAGGTTGCCGCGCTCTTCCTCCAGCACGCGCAGCAGCGCTTCGCTGATCAGCGCGCCAGTCTGTTCGTGGGCTTCCACCTGCTGGTCGAGCAGGTCTTGCAGGGGGTTGGGCGGTGTCAGGGCCTCGATGAGCTGGGAAAAGGCCGCGTCATATTGATTCTGGAAGAAATCCACGTACTGCACTTCCTCCATCCAGATGGGCAGCTTCTGGAGCGGCTCGATCAGCACGGGATAGATTGGCTTTTCAAGTCCGCTGGCAACCGAGCCTTCGTGCATGACCCACTCGGATTGGATGGAATTGGAGGAGAGCACCACGACGACCTCGTTGGCATCACGCAGGGCCTGTGAGATGGATGTGCGCCACCGTTCGCCGCCGCCGATTTGCCGGTCAATCCAGACCTTGCGCCCGGTTTTTCTCAAGTCCTCGGCCAGCTTCAAGGCAAAATCGGAATCTTTTTTCGAATAGCTGATAAATATATGCCCTGCCATTACTCGTTTGCCTCTCTTGTAATAATCCGTCTGCGTTGTATTGGTACGATCGCGTGGCAGTGATGCTGTCAGAGTATATGTAACCTTCCCGGCTTTGGGCAAATGCCAGAATATTGATATAATCAATTAACAAGATAAGTTTCTCCGGGAGGGTCAATATGGTGTATCAATTAATTCTTAAGCCGACATTTCTCAATGGCTTCTCAGGATTGCCCCGTGACGTTCGGAAACGAGCGCTCAGGGCGGTAGAAGGACTTCAGGCCGATCCCTCTAATACCAGAAGCAAAAATATCGAGAAGCTCAAGCACGCAAAGCGGCTGTGGACCTGTCGTGTGACGGATAACTACCGCCTGCTTTACTCAATTCATCCATCTGGCATTATCCAGTTGATAGATGTTGGTACACATCAACATATTGATCGAGTGATAGAGAAACTGCCACGCATTGAGGAAAAGATAGGCCCCGGCATTATTGACGATGTGATGGACCCGCGCAGTGCGACTACTGCCGCCCAGATCCAGGAGTGGTCCGCTGTTCAACAGAGCCGACCAATGTCCCCCCAGGAATCGGATCGAGCCGATGAAGAACTACTGCCGATGGAGATCACGACGGATGTATTACAGCGTCTGGGTATTCCTGAGGTATATCATATGGCGCTGGTAGATTGCGTTACGGCGAATGATTTATTGAGTGCCGGACTTCCGGAGGATGTCTTTGAGCGTGTATATAGCTGGCTGTATAGCCATCCAGACGTGATGGATATTGCCCAGGAACCCAATTATGTGCTGAGCGATCCGGAGGACCTTTCACGGTATGCGGATGGCGATTTGTTGGGTTTCCTGCTGCTGTTGGATGCTGAGCAGGAGCAGTTGGTCAGTTATGCACTGCAAGGCCCTACATTGGTTAAGGGTGGGCCTGGCTCTGGAAAAAGCACGGTCGCTTTGTATCGGGTGAGGGCGCTGTTGGAAAGCGGCCAACGGCATTCACAGGGCATGACCCCCCGCGTGTTGTTTACAACTTACACAAAAGCTCTGGTCGGCGCTTCCCGTCAACTGCTCGATCAGCTTCTGGACGATTCGCGTATGGTGGACGTGAACACGCTGGACAGTATCGCTCACCGCATTGTAAGCACCGTCGAAGGGAAAAAACCCGATCTGGCCAGGTATCAGGACTGGGAGTCTGCGTTGGGGAGTGCCCGCCTGGCATTTATGCAGCAGAGTGGCCTGGAATATCAACTGCTGGGTGAAACCAGCCGGTTATCTGATGAGTATCTCATTGATGAGATGCAATGGGTGATTGAAGGGCAGGGGATAGAAACACTTGAAGAATATCTGGCCGTGCAGCGTGTTGGCCGCTCTCATGCTTTAAATCCGGCAATGCGACGGGCTGTATGGAGCATCTTTGAGCATGTACGTGGCTATTTTCAAGCGAATCATCTGCTTTCCTGGAACATGCTGCGCAGGCGGGCGGTGGATTATGTGCGTCGGGGAGATTGGGAAGAACGGTACGACTATGTGATTGTGGATGAAGCGCAAGACCTGACCCCCATGGGCCTGAATCTGTGTGTACATTTATGTGCGAATCCGACAGGTTTATTCCTCACGGCAGATGCATCGCAGTCTATCTACAACAAGGGCTTTTCATGGCGACGTGTACATGATGAATTGCGCGTGACCGGGCGCACACGCATTTTGCGGAGAAATTATCGCACGACGCGCCAGATCGCCGAAGCGGCACATATGTTTTTGCTGAGCGCTAAAGTGGGGGACAGCGAGGTCTTTGACCAGCGTTACGTGCATGCGGGGCCATTGCCGCGTGTCTTTGGCGCAGATAGCGAGATGGATGGCTTCGAATGGTTGTATCAGGAACTACATAGGGCAATGCGTGAAATCCGTCAGAACTGGGGCAGTGTGGTCATTTTGGTGCCTAAAAACCGGCTGGCCGATTCTGTGCTGTCGTTTTTCTCTGGCAAGCAGGTGCCGGTTATCCGTATCCGACGAGACGAACCAGTCGATCTGGCAGATGGTCGAGCCAAGATCATGACGATGCATTCTGCGAAGGGGTTAGAATTTCCCATCGTCGCTGTCCCTTATATGGATGAGGGCCAATTACCGCGTGATCTTGATCCGGATGATCGAGGATACCAGGAGAAGCTGGCGGAGCAGCGTCGTTTATTCTATGTGGCCTGTACACGGGCCATGCGTCGTCTGCTGCTGATATATGACAGACATAATCCTTCGCCATTTATCAAGGAAATGGAGCAAATGCCCGATTATTGGGATTTTGTCGCGTCTCGGTGATATAATCCGCGCTTGTGTAAGTTGACCGGTAGATCGTGTGTGCTGCGCATAGGGGCACACACCGATGAACAGGAGAGTACCATGGTTGATCCACGTCTCACCAGGCTTGCCGACCTGCTGGTGAATTACAGCGCCGAGGTTCAGCCCGGTGAGTGGACGATGATTCAGGCGGAAGTGGTGGCACTGCCGCTGGCCCGTGAAGTGTACAGGGCCGTGCTGCGTGCGGGAGGGCATCCCTTTGTCCGCCTCTACGACGAAGCGCTCATGCAGGTGCGCTTTCAGGAAGCCAGCGAGGAACAGCTCACCTGGATTTCGCCGCTGGAAAAACTGGTCGTGGATGAGTTGGATGTGATGATCGCGCTGCGGGCCACCAATAACACCCGCGCTATGACCCATGTCGATCCTGAGCGGATGGCGAAGTCACAGGCGGCCCGCACCGAACTGTTCAGCAAGCAAATGCAGCGCACCGCTTCCGGGGAATTCAAGTGGACGCTGACACAGTATCCCACGCACGCCAGTGCCCAGGAAGCCGAGATGAGCCTCAGCGAGTATGAAGATTTCGTTTTTCGCGCCACCTTTGTGGATAAAGATGATCCCGTGGCGGAGTGGCGGAAGGTTTCTGCCATGCAGCAGCGCATGGTGGACTGGCTCAAGGGTAAGAAGCATGTGACCGTCAAAAGCGCCAATTGCGACTTGTCGCTTTCCATTGAAGGCCGCACGTTCATCAACAGCGACGGCAAGAAGAACATGCCCAGCGGTGAAATCTTCACCGGGCCGGTCGAGGATTCAGTCAATGGGTGGGTGCGCTTCACCTATCCGGCCATCTACAGCGGGCGATCGGTGGAAGACGTGGAACTGCGCTTCGAGAATGGCCGCGTGGTGGAGGCTAAAGCCAGCAAGAACGAGGATTTCCTGCTGAGCCAGCTTGATGTGGACGAAGGGGCGCGCTACCTGGGCGAGTTCGCTATCGGTACGAACTTCGGCATCAAGGAATTCACCGGCAATATCCTTTTCGACGAGAAGATTGGCGGCACGATTCACATGGCGCTGGGGCGCAGCTATCCCGAAACCGGCGGCAAGAATCAGTCCGCCATTCACTGGGACATGATCTGCGATATGCGTGACGGCGGTGAAATCCACGTAGACGGCGAATTGTTCTACAAGGACGGCGATTTCGTCATCTGATTGCGGTGGACAGCAGTCCACCATTGCCGGTACAATAATGGCAGTACTGGCGCAGCAGGAGGGGTGGCATGGCAGGCTTGACCGACCGTTAAAGAGACGCACCGCGACTCTGATAACGTGACGTCGCCTGTTTGCCCGGCGATGAGTTTTCGCATGTCCTGCTTGCACCCGTAAAACGTACACGACAGAGATCAGCCGCGGGCGTCTGCCTGCGGCTTTTTGTTTTCCGGGGAGGATTCTGGCAGTTGGGCCGTGGGCGGCGTTCGTGCTGCTGTGACGGAAGGACACCGCCATGCTTACTGTCAATCAAATCACCAAACGCTACGGCGATCAGCTCATCCTGAAAGACGTGAGCTTCATCGTGAATCCCGGCGAGCGTGTGGGGCTGATCGGGCCGAACGGCTGCGGCAAGACCACGCTGCTGCGCATCATCGCGGGCGAGGAACAACTATCCGCCGGGAGTGTGCAGTTCACGCCGCCCGACCTGCACATCGGCTATCTGCCGCAGGGGATGGAGCCGTCGCCGGGTATGACCGTCCGCGATGTGCTGTATCCACAGGCCCGGCAGCTTGATGCGCTGGAGGCCGAACTCGTGCGCCTTGGCGAACGACTGGCCGATGAGCCGCCCGATCGTGCGGCCATGGACGCCTACAATGCGGTGCTGGCGCAGATCGAGCGGATCGCAGCGGCTTATCAGCCAGCCGGAGGCGAGGTGATTCTGGCCGGTCTGGGGCTGGGTGCGGTTGGGCTGGAAACACCTGTGGACATCCTCAGCGGTGGGCAAAAGACGCGGCTGGGTCTGGCGCGGGTGCTGCTGGCTGATCCCCGGCTTTTGCTGTTGGACGAGCCGACCAATCACCTGGATATCACTGCGCTGGAATGGCTGGAGGGCTGGCTGGCCGGTTTTCAGGGCGCGGCACTGATCGTCAGCCATGACCGCGCCTTCCTCGATCATACGGTCAACCGCATTGTGGCCCTCGATCCGGTGGAGATGACGGCACAGGTCTATACAGGTAATTACAGCGCCTACATTGACGCAGTGACGCGGGCGCATGAAAAACAGCGATCACGGTACCGCGACCAGATTGCCGAGATCGCGCGTCTCAAGCATGATGTGCAGCAGACGATGGCCCGCGCTGTGCGCAAGGAAAAGGCCACCAAAGACAGCACCCAGCGCCGCTATGCGAAAAAGGTTGCCCGGCGGGCCAAAGCCAAAGAAAAGCGCCTGGAACGATATCTACAGGACGACGCGCGGGTGGAAAAGCCGAAGCTTTCCTGGCAGTTGAAGCTGGACTTTGCCGATCTGCCGTCCAGCAGTCGGGAAGTGCTGCGGCTGGAAGGGCTGGCCGTGGGCTATTCGGCAGCCGCGCCGCTGCTGCAAGACATTAATCTGACCATCCGGGCGGGTGAGCGAATCGCGCTGCTGGGGCCAAATGGCTGTGGCAAGACCACCCTGCTGCGCACCATCATCGGCGAGATTCCGGCGCTGGTCGGGCATGTGCGTCCGGGAGCCAGTGTGCGCATGGGCTACCTGGCCCAGGAGCAGGAGGTGCTCGATCCATCTGCGAACGCGCTTTCGACGGTGCTCGATGTGGCCGCCATGTCCGAAACTGACGCCCGGTCGTTCCTGCATTATTTTCTCTTTGCCGGGGATGACGTGTTTATTCCGGTGGGGGAGTTGAGCTATGGTGAGCGGGCGCGGCTGATGCTGGCCCGGATGGTGGCGCAGGGATGCAATCTGCTTATACTGGATGAACCGATCAATCATCTTGACGTGCCGTCCCGCGAACGCTTCGAACAGGCCATGACGGCCTATGATGGTACGGTGCTGGCCGTCGTTCATGACCGCTACTTTGTTGATCGCTTTGCTACGGCCATCTGGGCGGCGGTCGGCGGCAGCGTGCGCCGCTTTGTGGATCGCGCGGAGTACCAGAAAGTGCAGGGTTATGGCGATTCGGAACATCATCTGGCCTGATGAACGCGACCTGATTGCCGAGCATATCCGTCTGGTGCACGGCCCCGGCGACAGCGACCTGCTGATGCAGTGGTACGGCGAGTTCCCCGGTTTTGATCCGGCGGACTGCTTCGTGATCATCGGGGATCACGGCGAGATCGCGGCACACATCATGCTCATCCCCCGGACACTGCGCATTG
>JALSTC010000762.1 GCA_026983935.1 Ardenticatenia bacterium | reverse complement strand
GAATCTGGATCGTGTGGTGCTGGTCGCGCAGGAGGATCGCGTGCGAGTCTATATCAATGGCGAGCCGGTGACCGTGCGTCCTGCCTTACCGGTGGAGGGCGGCGTTGCCATTGTGGCGCTGAGCTTTGACGGCGCGTTTGTGAACTGCCGGTTTGAAGATACCTGGCTGTGGACATGGGAATGATGCCATGAGTAATTCAGGAACCGCATTCAGTCCGGGCGTTCTCCGCCGGGCCGTACTGCTGGGGATTGTGGTCTTTGTGGCCTTTGTCGTTGCTGGCGGCGCTGTGTGGGCACTTGGTAGTGCCCTGGGGCTGGGCAATGTTCCGGCTTTTCTTGTGGCTGTCTGTGTCGGCCCGCTGCTGGTGGTGGCTGTTGTGCTGGGATGGTTGTTTTCGCTGCCGCTGGAACGGCGTCAGAAGCTGCTTGGTGTGACCTCCTCTGTTTCATCGAATCGGCATGAAGAGACCGGCGAGGAATCGTCGTAGACCGGCCTGCGTCAGTTTCCAATCCAGTAGCGGGTCAGGCTGTTATCGCGGCGGTTGACGACCCACAAAAACCCCCCGTCGTAAGCCAGCGCCTGGGGCAGGTTGCCCGCCGGATAAACATCCAGCACGGCCCCGCTGACCGGATCGCGGCGAGTCACCGTGTCATTGGTAAAGTCCGCGCTCCACAACGAGCCGCTGGCAAGCAGCAGCATGTTGATCGGCGCGGCTTCGATGTGCCAGATTTCTGACAGCGTATCCGCGTCGTAAAGTGCCAGCGTTCCCACGGCTTCTCCGCGCACTGCCAGCCAGATGTTGTGCCCGTTTCCCAGGACGGCGGTCGGGAAGCCCGCCGCACGGATGCTGCCCAGTACTTCGCCAGTCGTGCGATTGTGGCGTGTGAGCACCGTGCTCTGCGCTGACAGGCTTTGATGCAGCACCAGAATGCCGCTCGCATCCGACGCGATCGTGGTCGGGCTGTCTGCACCGGCAGAAAACGTCTGGGCTGCTCCCTGTGACGGGTCGAGGCGGTTCAGTGTGCTTTCCGCGAAGTTGCTGATCCAGAGCGCCTGCCCATCCCAGTGGATGCCCCGCACCAGGCACGCACCGCAGTTGAGAGTCCAGCGGTTTGTCACCGCACCCGAACCCGCGTCAATTTCGGTGATGGTGCCGTTCCGATGGGCCACCCAGAGGCGGCTGCCATCTGTCGTCAGGGCGACGGCCCCACCTGCAGTCTGCACGGTGGTCAACGGTGCGCCTTCTGGTGTGAGCGCCTGGACGCTGCCATCGGCATGAGCCACCCACAGGAATCCGCCGGCAGCGGCGATATCCTGCGGCTCCACGCCAACCGGGATATCAAGCACAAGGGCGATGGGTGTTGGCTGCGGCGTATGGCTTGGCGACGGCGTGAGGGTGGGCGATGGGGTATACGTGGCCGTTGGCGTGGGTGTGGGCGATGCAGTATGCGTGGGTGTGGATGTGTGCGTCGGCGACAGGGTTGGCGGGACAGTCGGCGGGATCATTGTCTTGGTGAATGTGACCGTG
>JALSTC010000761.1 GCA_026983935.1 Ardenticatenia bacterium | reverse complement strand
TCGGCGGGTCGGTGCGCACCTGTTGGGCCAGATAAATCTTGAGGCGTCTGCCCGCCTTTGATGGCGGCGCGTGGCGGGCAACTGCCTGACGCACAATACGGTTAAGTTCGCTGGTCGGGATACGTACATAGCGCTCTTCCTGAATGCGGGCGGCAGTGGGAATGACCTGGTGCACGCGCTGGCCGGTCAGGGCGCTGATGAAGAGCACCGGTACATAGGGCATGAAATTGAGTTCCTGGCGGATGCGATCGGTGTAGGCATTGATGGTGTAGGTGTCTTTTTCGATGGCATCCCACTTGTTGACAAGCACGGCGACGCTTTTCATCTCATCCAGAATGAAACCGGCAATGTGTGTATCCTGCGCGGTGATGCCCTCTGTCGCGTCAATGAGCAGCAGGGCCACATCGGCGCGTTTGATGGCTTTCATGGCACGCAGCACGCTGTATTTTTCCACGCCCGGCGCGATCTTGCCGCGCCGCCGGATGCCGGCTGTGTCGATCAGCAGAACGGGGAGGCCTTCCCATGTCAGGCGCGTATCTACTGCATCGCGAGTTGTCCCTGCCAGCGGGCTGACAATGGCCCGTTCCTCTCCCAGCAGCCTGTTAAGCAGGCTGCTCTTGCCGACATTGGGCCGCCCGACGATGGCAATTTTGAGCAGGTCTTCATCCTCATCTTCTTCGTCAATGGCCGGCGTGATGCTCTGCAGCGCCTCCACGATGGCGTCGAGCAGGTCACCCGTTCCGGTTCCATGCAGGGCGCTGATGGGATAGACTTCGCCGATGCCCAGCCCGTAGAACTCAACGGCCTCTACCGTTTGCGCGTCATTGTCGGCTTTGTTGGCGGCGATGATCACCGGTTTGCTGGTGCGCCGCAGAATCTCCGCGACTTCCTGATCGGCGGCAGTGATCCCCTGGGTGCAGTCCACCAGCATGACCACGACCTCGGCTTCCTGCACTGCGGCCAGCGCCTGGGCGCGGATCTGCTTGACAAAGTCAATGCTGCCCTCGGCCAGCGGTGCTGTGTCCCGCCTTCCTCTGGGCTGGTAGACTTCGATGCCGCCCGTATCCACGACGGTGAATGCCACGCCGTTCCACTCTGTATCAGCCTGCAGCCGATCGCGGGTGGTGCCCGGCATTTCATGGACGACGGCCAGTCGTTCCCCGGCCAGCCGGTTAAAGAGGGTGGATTTTCCTACATTTGGACGCCCAACCAGCGCCACCAGGGGTTTGGATGCCATAATGTCCTGTCCGGAACAGCGCGAATGTACTTGAATTCTAACCGGGGGGGAGGGCGCAATCAAGGCCCACTGCCTGCGCGTTTACTGCGGAGCAGCCTGAGTGCTCGCTGCCGTCGGTGTCGGGGAGGGCAGCGCGGTGGCTTCTGGAGTCTGCTCCGCCGTGCGGGGCTGTATCTGAACATCCAGCATGGGCGGCAGCACCGAAATGCTGGCATTTTCCAGCCCTTCCCGGTTGACGACGGCAACCAGCGGCACCTGATGCCCGCCGGGCGGCAGATCGGTTAGATCGGCGAGGATGGAGATATCGTCGGGAGTAAGGGTATCCAGAATCGGCTGTGGCCCGGTGATCAGCATGGTCACTTCTGTTGGTGCAATGACGGCTTCCATGTCAGGGTTGAGGCCCTGCACCTGGATGGGCAGGTGCTCGAAGCGCCTGTTGGCCGTCAGCGTATCAATTGTCACCGTCACTGTGACGTTTTGCTCGCTTGGCAGAAACACCCCCGGTGGGAGTTGAATGGGCACGGTGCGGCTGAAGGATTCCGTCTGCCCGCTGAGGTCGATCGGTGCCGTCGGCAGCGTGCCGGGAATCTGCTCCAGCGCACTGGGGCGTCCGCTGACCAGCACCGTTTGCGGCTCATAAGTGATCGAGAAAATCACGTAGCCCGGCGCAGGTTCGCCGATAATGTTGGGCGTGACGAATACTTCACGGAAATCTTCCCGCGGCTGGATGCTGACGGTGGCGCTGACTTCCGGCGGATCGATGGTGACCCCGGAAACGGTGCGGCCTTCTTCGTCAACTGCGGAGACTCTAAAGTCGCGGGTGAAGGCGTTGCGTTCGTCACGCAGGTTGAGCGCAATGCTGGCTTCCGTGACGCGGTCAACCTGCGAAGCAGGCCCGGTGACCCGCACCTCTGGCGGCTCTATCGTCACGTCGGTGACTTCAAATCCGGTGGGGGGGCTGCTGCGAATGTTGGGGTTGACCTGAACCAGAATCTCCGCTGCCCGGTCAATGCTGACCGTGATCTGGCGCGGCTGCCAGTCTTCCACGACGACACGTCGGTTGGAAGCCACCTCAACCTCAAGATCGACGGTATAGGTGCCGGGCTGCATGCCCGTCAGATCCGCATGGACGATGATGTCTTCACTGCGTAGAATTTCCCAGACAGCGGCCTGAGTCCGCAGCACGACCTGCGCGGAGCTGATGGGGTTGTTGGTGACGATCATGCCGTCATCGGTCACGATTTCGATGGGAATACGCTGTGGAAAACGGCGTACTTCGACGGGATTCTGCTCAATGGTGGCGGCGATCCAGACGAAGACGGCCAGGATCAGTGATCCTGCCAGCCATGCCAGATTCTCTCCCAGAAAACCCAGTGTTCCCCGTCGCATTATGTGCTCTTATTCCGATGCCGCACGCGCGAACAGGCTGCGCAGACGGCCAGTCCACTGCCAGATTCTGCTGCTCTGCCGCCGCGCTTCATCGCCGAAGAAAGCATTGAGGATCGTGCGCAGGCGGTTGCTGTCCAGACGGCGAATCATGCGCCCGCCGTTGGCTACCGAAATCTGCCCGGTCTCCTCAGAGACGACCACACAGATGGCGTCACTGACTTCACTGATCCCCAGTGCCGCACGGTGGCGGGTGCCAAGTTTGCGCTCGGAGATGCGGTGGCCGGATGAAAGCGGCAGTACACAGGCGGCGGCAGCGATGCGACTGCCGGTAATGATGGCTGCGCCATCGTGCAGTTCGGTCTTCGGCCAGAAGATCGTCAGCAGGAGCTGCGGCGTGACTTCGCTGTCGAGCAGGACACCCGTTTCGATGTATTCCTGCAGGCTGACGGTGCGTTCAAGGACGATCAATGCACCGTGCCTGCGTTCGGAAAGACGGGCGGCAGCGGTGCAAATCTGCTCAATGATCTGCTGCTGCCGGGTCTGAGCCTGATGATGCCCGAAGATAGTCGCGCCACCGAGGCGTATCAGCGCCCGCCGCAGTTCCGGCTGAAAGATGACCGGGATGGCGATGGCGGCGGCGGTGATCACATGGCTTAACAGCCAGCGCAGCGCCACAAGCTGGAAGACGCTGGTGAACAACCCGGTCAGAATCAACACAACCATGGTGCCGCGCAGCAGGGAAACGGCCTGTGTGCCCCGGATCAGCATGCTGGCAGCGTAGAACAGCGCGGCAACCAACAGGATGTCGAACAGCGAGATCAGTGTAAAGTTGTCGAAGGCCCAAAGAATTTCCATTGCCGGCGGGAGGCTCTAGCCTCCCAGTTGCCTGAGCAGGCGCTTATAATCTTCGACTCCCGGCGGGTTCAGGGCGATGATCCGCCGGATGGTCTGTGCAGCCGCTTTGTGCATACCTGCGTCAAGCTGGAGTTCGCCCAGAGCGTCCAGTTGTTCGATGGCTTCTGCATGACGCCCAACATGCGCATAAAAGGCCGCCAGTCGGGAGCGCAGCGCCATCTCATCGGGATACAGCGCGACCTGTTCCTGCAAGACCTGTGCGATCAGGTCGGTCTGTCCCTGGCGGGCATACAGCCGCATCAATTCATCAAGTTCCTTGATCGCCTCGACACGATTATTGAGGCGGTAATGCAGGTCCATCAACGCCCTGCGTGTGCGTTCATCCTCCGGGGCCATTGATTTGATCTGTTCGTAGGTGCGCATGGCCTGCCGCAGGTTCATCCGGGTCACATCAATATCGGCGATGCGATGCAGGATGTGAATAATCTGCTCCGACCCAACATTCAGCCGTTCGGCCAGGCGTCGGGCTTCCTCGTAAGTATCACGGGCCATGTCGAAGTCGGCCAACTGATAGTAAGCGTCGGCCATATCAATATACTGTTCCAGGACATCTTCCCAGCGATCTTCGCTTTTGAGCAGCTCGATCAGACTGGTACGGATGCCCAGGTCCATTGGCGCAACCTGCAGCGCCTCATTGAGCACACTGGCGGCGCGGGATGTCTGCTCACGGACCAGGTAGGTATCGGCCACCGCCCGGTACTTGGCGACGGCTTCCGGGAGACGGTCTTCTGCCAGCAGCACCTGCGCAATCCGGACGTGCACGGGCAGGTAGGTGGGGGCAATCTCGACCGCATGGAAAGCCTCATCCATGGCAAGCGTCAGGTACCCCTGGTGCAGGTAGCGGTCAATGTTGGCGACCGATTCGGTCAGTTCCTCGCCGCCCTCTGCCAACTGCTCCACCATGCCGGCCGCACCTTCCAGCCGGGCCGTCTCTTCAAGCTGGCGGCGAGTTTCTGCGACACGCTGCTTCCAATCCGCGCCGGTGAGCAGAGTGAAAAATCGCTCGTTCATGGCGGCAAGCTGTGTCTTGTTTCCCCGCGCGATGCTGTCCTGCAGGCTGTTGTAAACGGCGTTGAGTTGTTCGCGCTCTTCTTCTTCGATGGCCAGGCTGAGATCGACCAGACGAAGGGTCTCAACGAGGTGCCTGGCGGCTTCTTCCGGCCTGTTCAGTGCCATGTAGGCCTGCCCCAGGCCATGATGTGCCCCTGCGGCAAGTTTTGGCAGTTCCATCGCCGCCTCGAAATGCTCGATCGCCTCCTTGTGCTGCCTCTGCTCCAGCAGGAGTGCGCCGACGCTCAGGTGAATACCGGGATTGGAGAAGCGGGCATTTAGCGCCTGCTGATAGGCCTGCAGGGCCGCCTCTGTGTCACGCTGACGATGAAGCTCGATGGCCTGAATGGTGTGAGCACTGCCTTCGTCCAGCATGCCGCTCTCGAATACGAAGGTTGCCAGCTCAGTCAGGGCGATTTCTTCTGCCTCTCCCAGCGGGCCGCGGGGATCGGCTTCGCCAACTTCGCGCTCAGTGACGATGGGGGTAACATCAAAGGCATCATGCTGTATTTCAGTCTCGGCCTGCTTTTCTTCTGGCGGGGCCTGCAGCAGCGTACCGGACTGCAGGGCCTGCAGGGTGTTCAATGCCTGTGCATTGTCGGGGTCCAGGCGAAGGGCACGCTGCACGGCCTGGATGGCTTTCTCGTTATCGCCCATGCGCTGGAAGTTGAAGGCCAGCGTCAGGTATTCCCGGATGGCCTTTCTGTTCTCGCCCGTGCGCTCGAAAGCCATGGCGAGCTTGGCATGAATCTGTATCAGGCCGGGGGTGAGATGCGTGGCACGTGTCCAGTTGCCGATCGCTTTTTCCAGATCGCGCTGAGCGATATAGATATCGGCTACCTTGATGTACTGCTGCGCTGCTTCCCGCAGACGGCCCATGCGCTCCAGCACATCGGCGCTTTTCTCCAGCGGGATCGGATCATCCGGGGTTAGCTGGTGTGCCCGCGTATAAACCTTGAGTGCCTCTTCCAGCCGCCGCGCCTGCAGGAGGGCGAGGCCCAGGCTGTTGTGGGCATCGGGGTCTTCAGGGAATTCCTGAATAGCGCGGCCATAGGCAGCAATGGCTTTATCCCACTGCTGATCCCAGGCCGCGCTGTGCCCGGCATTCATCGCTTTTTCAAAGATTTCACGATTTCCGGCCATGATGTTTTAGCTGCCTGCGTCAGGCGGGTTCCTGACAATTAGCGATCTGCCATCAGATGAACAAGGAGCGCTTTTTGTGCATGCATGCGGTTTTCTGCCTGCGGGAAGAGCAGGGAGCGCGGCCCATCGCACACCTCATCGGTGATTTCCTCCCCCCGGTGGGCAGGCAGGCAGTGCATGGCGACGACATCGGTTCCTGCTTTATCCAGCAGCGCATCGTTGACCTGATACTTCTGAAACTGTGCGCGTCGTGCTTCTGCTTCGGCTTCCTGCCCCATGCTGAACCAGGAATCGGTGTAAATCACATCAGCGCCAGCGACGGCAGCCTCCGGCTCTTCGTGAGTTTCGATGACGATACCGCTTTTCTCCGCCAGCGGGTGGGCCTTGTCCAATGCCTCGGCAGGCAGCGCATAGCCCGGCGGCGAGGCGATACTGAAGTTGACGCCCAGCAGGGCAGAAGCCATCAGCAGGGATACAGCAACGTTGTTGCCGTCGCCGATAAATGCCAGCTTCAGGCCTTCCAGCCTGCCGAAATGTTCGTAAATGGTGAGCATGTCGGCCAGAGCCTGGCAGGGGTGGTTGTAGTCACTCAGGCCGTTGATGACGGGCACGCTGGCTGCCTCTGCAAGCTGAACGACGTGATCGTGATCAAAAACACGGGCCATGATCCCCTGCACATAGCCGGAGAGGACGCGGGCCACGTCGGGGATGCTTTCGCGCTTGCCCAGGCCGATCTCGGCGGGGCTGAGGTAGAGCGCGTCACCACCGAGGTGTTTCATGCCAACCTCGAAGGAAACCCGCGTGCGCAGAGAGGGCTTTTGAAAAACCATCCCCAATACTTTGCCAGCCAGCACCGGGCGGTTGCCCCCGCTCTTCCATTCTCGCTTCAAGAAGACGGCGAGATCAAGCAGTTCCCGGAGTTCTTTGGCCGACCAATCGGTGATATCTATGTAGTCTTTCATAGCGATTTGTTATCTGTTTCCCACTGTGAGATAAAAACGGCGCTGCACGGGAGTATAGCATAGACCCCCGACCCACGAAAGCGAACGCCCGGTGATTCGATGAGAATCACCGGGCGCGGCAGGCTTCGGACTGGCCGAATGCCTGTCAGGAGCCGCTAGTTGCGGTTAGCTGCCTGCGCGAGCCGCAAGCTGCATCTCCTGGTCAATCGTCACGTAATCCCAGTGCTCGCCACCGAACAGGATGTCGGTTTCGATCGGGAAGTCAAGCCACGGCTTGAGCTGGGCAAACCCGGCACGCATGAAGAGCGGCATGACCGGGAAGATACCGTCGTAGCCGAAGAACATTTCTTCGATCTCGCGGTACAGCTCAATGCGGCGCTCCGGATTGGTCTCCTGCTGGGCTTCCAGGATCAGGTCGTCAACTTCGCTGCATGGGCGCTTGAAGTCGTTGCTGGACTGGCAGGCCAGGCCGGCATCGAACACCCAGTTGTTGGCGTCCGGATAGTCGGGGCCCCAGCCAAGCGTCCACATATTCGGGCGCTCTTCCGTGGGGGTGTCAGCAGAGGTAGTGCGGAGCAGCACGGAGAACTCC
>JALSTC010000760.1 GCA_026983935.1 Ardenticatenia bacterium | reverse complement strand
GGCCAATGTATTATGTTCCGGAGCACTCAGTAATTGATATGCCTGCTGATCGGTCAGGCGTAAATGCTCGCTGTCCGGCCTATCTTGCCTCTTTCTGGTACGGATTGGAGCGGAGCGCGAGTCGATAGCCGCCGCAATTCTGGCGATTACCTCATCCACCAGCGCTTTACGGACAACGAAATCCAGGTCTCCGGGCACAAAAGCAAAGAAAAGGTCGCGATCGAGCAGCAGCTCACGATAACGTGAGCGAATGGTTGAAAGGTGCGAAGCAGTGCTCTCCGGAGAGAGACCGCTGCGAAGCAGGTGGTCGCGATACGCTCGCAAATCGGGCATGATCCATTGCGCATCGTTAGCATCAAGCCATGTCACAAACTTCGTCAGCCGGTGGAACTGATCTTTACCAGCACCGTCGGGAATCAATATTGCGTAGTTATCATTCATTGACGTGGAGGGAACAAGATGCTGCGAAGACATCAATCTCTTCCTTTTTGCGAGGTAAGAACATCCTGAAAGATCATAAGGGCGCATTCTGCCATTTATACGCCCTTATTTTACCACAAGAGAACACAGAGCACAGAATACTCAGGTCGGGTGGCTGTTACCAGAACTGGGTAGCCAGATATACACGATAGTTCCCTGGCCGGGTTCGCTTTCCAGCCACACACGACCTTTGTGCGCCCGCACGACCGCACGAACGAGGCTCAGTCCCAGGCCAGAGCCGCTGACGTGCTCCGTGCCGGGCTGCTGGGCACGGAAGAAACGCTCAAAGACACGACCGTGAAGTTCCTTGGGAATACCAACGCCGGTATCTTTGACCGTAATCAGCGCACCACCCTCAGATGGTTGGGCCATCAGTAGCACCTGCCCGCCGCGAGGAGTAAATTTTATGGCATTTTCCAGTATATTAACAATAGCACTAAATATATAGCGGTAATCACCGACTACCGTTGGTATATCGGCAGAAATGTTGCTGCTGACGATTAGCCCTTGTGACTCAGCCTGTCGCTCAATCTCAACAAGAGCCGCTGCCAGCAAACTGTCGAGCGCAATTGTCTCGCGGTTGCTCATGCCAGTTTGTACGCGCTCGAGATTCAGGATGCTGCTGATCGTCCGATTCATCCGCTCCAATTGCTGAAATATAATCTCTGCATAGCCCTGCAACTGAGTATCGCCACCTGTAAGTTCATCTTGCAGCAGTTCTACGTAGCTCATCGCCGCGAAAAGCGGGTTTTTGAGGTCATGACTGGTCATGCGCACCATCTGGCTCTTGAAGCGGTCAAGCTCCTTCAGTTCTGTAATGTCGTTCAACACCGCTACCCACCCAATCGCACGCGGTGCGCCTAGCGCTGCAACATGGCACATATAAACCCGCTCAGCCAGCTCCAGTTCGTAGACGAAAACCCGTCGCTTACGCAGACTACGCAAAAATGCTCTTACATTCTGAGGCAGAAAATCCACCTCCGCGCCAGAAAACACTTCCAGGAGCTTACGCCCCTCCAGCACTGTACGGGGCGCAGGGACTTCATGATCCCCCCCAAGAACAGCCACAACAAGGCTGACAGCAGCAGGATTGGCGAAAAGCACGCGCAGAGAACGATCGACGGCAATCACAGGATTCTGTGTGCTGGTCAAAACCGTCTCCAGTTGGTCCTTCGCAGCAGCCAACGCATTGGTCAGATTGTTCTGCTGCTCAAATAACTGCCCGTTGGCAATGGCCACTGCTGCCTGCGGCCCCAGCAGTTCCAAGAGGCGAACGTCCTCCTCACCGAATATGCTGCTTTGCTTGCCCTGCACCACAAGCAGAATGCCCTGGATTATCTCACCGAAGATTAGAGGCACACCAACAACTGACCCAAAAGTAGATTGAGCTAAAGGTAGATCAGGTTCTCCGTCCCAGTCGCGTGCGTAGTCGTCTATCCGCACAGGCACGCCGCTCTCTGCCACTTTACCAACAACACCCTGCCCTACCGCCAACCTGTAACCAATAAATCCCTCGGGCATGTTATTGACGGCAGCAAGCTCCAAGTGCTGCTCTCTAAGCAAGAAGATAGCGGCTCCATCTGCCTGGAGGAGCGCAGTTGCCTGCCCGGCGATCGCTGACAAAACTTCCTGCAGCCGCAAACGACTGGCAATCGTCAGCCCCACATCCCGCACCGTTTCTAGCTGTGTAGCGCGGCCAACCAGGGGGCCGATCACCTGCTGCTGTGTCAACGCCAGGCTGATCAGCAAGACAGACATATCCCCAAGCAGCACAGGCACAGAGAAGTTCCGCAGCCGCGGATTCAACAAACTGATCAACTGGGCGACAACAAACATGCCCACGCTGAGCGGGATGATTCGCTCGCGTATTCGCCGTCTTTGGAACCAGAGTAATAAAATTGTCGTGCCATCAAACAAAAAAAAGAGGATGATACTGAAAGGGTTAAAACTATAGTTCAACAAGCCCTGCTCATTTACCATATAAGGAGTAGCATCACGAACCAACAGCAATACAAGTTGATAGATGACAATGATTCCCATCCCGGCAAATGACAGGCGGGTGAAGAAACGCCCCTGCGAGCGTCCAAGCGAGACTACAAATGGATACAGACTGGCCGAGGCTCCTACGAAACCTGCCTGTATCAACTTCACACCTGTGCCAATAAGTGCGCTGTCCCCTCCCATCAACGCTATGGTGTGGCCTAACACCGCACCAGCCGTCCATAGAACAACCATAAACAGAAACAGTGCGAAATAGACATTCAACTGCCTGCGCGGATTCAGCCACAAGACCAACAAAAAGAGACCCAACGCCAACGTCAGCGCCAGGCCGCTGAATGCAGTCATGAGAATATTTGTATTGAATATTTCCATGTCGCCTGATGGCCCGTCAATGCCCCCTGTTCCAAATCAGTTCAGGGAGCTGTATTCTGCTTCTCAAATCGATAGCCAACACGATGTTCGGTCAGGATGTATATAGGATTTCCTGGATCAGGTTCGATTTTCCGCCGTAGTTGGCTGACATAGACACGTGGGTAATAAATATCATCAATGTATTCACGCCCCCACACCTGTTCCAGCAATTCCCTCTGGGGGACAACACGGCCCGCATTCTCCATAAGCACAACAAGTAGCTTAAATTCCGTTGGAGTCAGATGTCGCTTTTCTCCGTTCACCCGTACCTGCCGGCGATGCAAATCAACGCTGAGGTAGCCATCTTCATAACCATGTTCCACTTCGGTGGAGGTCATCTGCGCACGCCGCAGCAGCGCTTTGACGCGAGCCACAAACTCGTTGAGGCGTACAGGTTTGACGAGGTATTCGTCCGCCCCCGCCATCAGGCCCTCTACAATGTCTTCCTCGGTGATAGCTTTGGCAGAAAGAACCATGATGGGGGTTTCAGAGATTTCCCGAATCCTTCGTACGACCGTCAGGCCGTCCATCTCTGGCATGACAATATCCAGTACCACCAGATCGGGCCGCTCAGCGTGAAACAGTCTGAGGCCTTCCAACCCGTTCGAGGCCAACGACACGCTGAAACCTTCACGCTGCAGCTTACGCCCGAGTGCCTCGCGGATTGGTTGTTCGTCTTCCACAATCAAGATTTTCATCTTGTCGCTCTATTCACCCACCCTGCCCTTTAGGGGCTATTCTACTACAAACCTGCAGATTGTATGAGTGGCTCAAAATTCAGGTTAACGTATAATGGGCCTGAAAGAAATAGAACTTCATTACCATCGGAGTAACCATACAATGATATTTCACAGGAAGTATTCCCCATCAAGTTTCTGGCGAGTCGTATTAGTTGCCTTGGTGCTGGTTACTGCCGGTTTGGCCTGTAATCTGACTAATTCACGCTCTGTGCAGGAAACCCCAACATTGAGCGTTACCAATACCATTCCACCTACCCGCACATTGCTACCAACCGGTCAAATTCCGACTGTTGTACCGGCCACTCCTTTTCTGATTCCTACCCAGGTTGTCATACAGCCTACTGCCATTATCCTGCCACCAAGCGCCACACCTGTACTGGCACCACCCACGCCGTTCCCTACGCCCGTCCCTACAAGCACTCCACTGCCGCCTCCGCATGTCACAATCTATTCGCCGGTAGATGGCAACATCATCGCCGGTATCATTCAGATACTCGGCAGCGCTTCACACCCATTTTTCGTACAATACCAACTTGAGTTCAGCCCTGACCCGGGCGACCTATGGGCATTGATTCCCGGCTCAATTTCCACAGCGCCGGTCGAAAACGGCCTGCTCGGCTTGTGGGACACAAGGCAGACACCTGACGGTATCTATCAGCTTCGCCTGCGAGTCTTCACTCGCGACGGCAGTAGCACGATCGCTGTAGTGCGCAACCTGCGTATTTCCAACCAAACCGCAACACCACCACCGACTATTACGCTCACGCCAACGCCAACATCAACGGCTACTTTCACGCCGATTCCAACAAGCACACCTATCCCTACAAGCACACCAATTCCAACCAGTACGCCTGTGCCTACAAACACGCCAATTCCAACGGAGATACCCACGGGGATACCGACTGAAATCCCAACCAGCACATTCTTACCCACCGCTACACCCACCGAACTGCTGCCAACAATCACACCCATCCCATCACTGACTCTAACAGAGACGCCGATCCCGACGACGACCTTTACGGAGACACCAACGGCGACTTCTACGGGCATTCTAATACCAACGGCCACGCCCACAGAGACCCTGCCGCTTGTGGATCTGAATACGATTCCCGTGATTCCGGAATTGCCGCCTGCAGCAATAGCCAATCTCCGTACGGTCTATGAAACAGGACTCAACAACTTCGGCAACCGGCCAACTGTGTTTGCGAAGGCCGGTGATGACAACACAGCAAGCCCTGCTTTTCTGACTGGATTCGGTGACGGAGTTTACAATCTGGATGTATACGCTGGGTTGCAAACAGTCATCGATTACTTTGGGTATACCGCCGTGCGCGAGGAGGGTGGTGCCCCCAAGAACAGCTTCAATGTCACCAGCTACGCAGCAGGCTTCGGGTGGTCTACACTGGATGTGCTGGATCCTAATCGTGCAGACCCAGGGGCATGTCAGGCGGGAGAATCGCCACTGGCCTGCGAAATCAGGCTATCACGACCCTCTATCATGTTGATTATGTTCGGCACACATGATGTTTCAATTCTGTTCGACACGCCGGAAACTTTCCAGGCAAATCTGCAGGCCATCATCAACACAGCACTAGCCAATGGCGTCATCCCCGTATTGAGCACAATCCCAGAGCGTCTCGACGGCGCAGTCACGCCACAACAGGTACAGCTTTTCAACACCGAGATCGTCAACGTCGCGACCGCTTCCGGAATACCCTTGTGGAACTTCTGGCTGGCAGTCCGTGATATTCCCAATAGCGGTATCAGCGGCGATGGCATTACGCTAAGCGCCCCGCCGGACATCCCAACAACAGATATGGCTGGGGCTGGCTTGAGCTACGGCTTCAACCAGCGAAATCTCACTGCTCTGCAGGTGCTGGATGCTGTCAGGCAGGCCGTCTTCCCGGATGCGCCTGCCCCCGCATCCCCCACGCCGATACCAACACCAACCGAAGTTGCAATGCTGCCGACAGAAACACCCACATGGACGGTAACTTTCACCCCAATTCCACCTACACTTACACCTACCCCGACAGCAACCTTTACTGAGCCACCTACTCTACCGCCGACAGCCACACCAACTTTTACTGAAGCGCCGACCCTCACCCCAACGTTCACCGAAACGCCACTGCCAACCCCAACATTTACAGAGGAGCCAACCGCAACACCGGTACCTCCAACAGCCACATATCCACCGCCTGCGATTCATGGGTTCCCGGATACAACCGACGGCATTCATGTTTTCAGCGGCCAACTCCCTGACTCTCTTTCGGATCCGCAGGCACAATTCGCCGCCGGTCACTATGCGGGTGCTCAGAAAATTCGCACCGCAGTAACTCAGCAAATCCGAGCCTACAACGGCGGCTTCGTCGTGTTGCATTACCGCTTTGGTCTCGGCCTCGGCTACCAGTTGCCGGATGCCGCTTGCAACTACAGTGGTTCTTTCATTCAGATTGTCGAAGGGGAGTGGCGGCAGGAATGGCCAGATTCGGTTGGTGATAGCTGGTTTTACCCCTACAACGGGCAAAATGTGTACAACTGCGATCAGGGCTGGTTCCTGATGAATCTCGATGATCCGGGTTGGCGCACCTATTTCCTTGCGGAAGCCAGCCGGCAGCTATCAGTGAATCAAAATGACGGGCTGCTCTTGGATCGCCTGAGTGTTCCAAGCTATCTCGGGGCTAACCGCTTCAACCCGCCGCTTCCTGCTGCAGACCCTGGCTTTGAAGGCGCCTGGAGCACGTCAATTGCGGGATGGATCGACTTCCTGCGCGGCAGCCTTAACGGCGCTTACGTCATCCCCAACGTCGGCGCGTATATCATTGATCGAGATGCCACCGACTACAGTCGCGCTGATGGCATCATGATAGATGGTTTTGGATTCGATGCCTGGCAAAGTTCTGGCCAGGGCGCGTGGGAACTGCAGCTTAATCGCGCTCTGGCATTTGCCAATCGCGGACAAGTGCTGATCCTGCAAAGCCACGCCGACGTCGGGAGTATCGACGCCCGGTTGTTCAGCATTGCTTCATATCTTCTGATAAAAGGAAACCGTACCTATGTCAACATCGAACTGGGAATCGGCGTTGACTGGCTGCCCGAATATAGCATCCCAATAGGATCCCCAACCCAAAATGCTGGAACGCTGGCCGAATTGTTTCGTGGTGACTGGGGAGTGTATGCCCGCAACTATACAAATGGCATGGTGTTGGTGAATCCTGGTGGGGCTGCGGCCACAATTCCCCTGGGCGGCACTTACTATCAGGCGATACCATCTGGCGGTGGTTTCATCGGAGGGGATGGTGCCATGCCAGGTGGCTGGAGTGTCAGCTATACAGAAGTTACCGACATCACCCTCAACCCCGGGCAGGCTGCTGTCTTGCTTAATTTTCAGCCATAGCAGCAATTTCTGAACTCACTCATCGCGCTCACTTTCCTGCTTGCGGGGCAGAGTCTCGTCTGCTGTGCCGGACAGTGGTTCCCGCCAACTCGGTAGTAATCGCCAGTACATCGGGCCAGAGCGGCAAAACCGAAACTGTATTGTTTGTTTGCGAAAATCCTCTTCGATCTGAAAAGAATGCCCGCGAACCGAGCGGTTGTAGTAGTAGAGCCGTAGGACATGATTACCATCCGTCGCGGCAAAAGCAGGCTCTCTGCCATG
>JALSTC010000759.1 GCA_026983935.1 Ardenticatenia bacterium | reverse complement strand
GCTGCAGTCCAGCCTGCTCAGCGGAGAGGTGTGGCAGCGCCGACTGGCTGACCCGGCATTTTACGACCTGCGGATCGGTTCCGCCTTCTATCTGCGCTACAACGCACCATGGGTTGTGCAGAATCTTCGAGGTGGCGTCGCCCCGGAGGAGACGGTCCCGGAGGATGTCTGGCATCCGGATGATCGGCTGTTCCTGCCGATCTACGGCACGGACAGCCGCCTGATCGGGCTGATCGGCATGACCGACCCAGCAGACGGTGCTGTGCCGACCGAGGCCGTGCTGAGGCCGATTGAGCTGTTCGCCCGCCAGGCGGCCAGCACCATTGAGACGATGCGGCTGTACCTGGAGACCAGCCGCGCCGCTGAGCAGGAAAGCCTGTTCAACGAGGTGCTGCAGGCCGTCACCGGCACGCTGGACGTGAACCGTATTGTGCAGTCGGTGGCAGATGGGCTGCAGCGGTTGATGCCGTTCACGCGCATGACGGTGGCGCTCTATGACGAGGGCAGCAACCGCTTTGAAACGCTGCATGCCGCCTTCCTGAGTGCGTCAGAGATGGAAGTGACGCCGGGCGAGCCGCTGCCGGTGGAGAATACCGCCGTCGGGCAGGCCTTCCGGGAGGGAAAGGGCGCGATCTACTTCCTCGGTGAAGGGGAAGCATCTTTCATCGATCTGGCGCAGTGGCAGGAGCAGGAACACACGACCATGGTCGTGCCGATGACCGTCGGCGGGAACGTAGTCGGGGCGCTGCACCTGGGCAGTGAGCTTGCCCGGGCCTTTGGCTTCAACGAAGAGAATCTGGCACTTGTTGAGCGTATGGCCAGCCTGGCGAGTGTCGCCATTCAGAACGCCCGGCGGTACCAGCAGACCCGCGACCTGCAGCGCTTTATGGGCGCGATCGTCGAATCGATTCAGCAGGGGATTGTGGTGCTGGACCGCGAGGGCCGGATCACAACGTTCAACACGTTCATGCGTCAGTACGGCTGGGATGACGCGGCGATCAACCAGCCCCTGCTGGATTACCGCCCGGAATACGCAGCAGTGCTCTCCGCAGATTTGCAGCATGTGCTGGAGATTGGCCAGCCGCGGACGCGCTTCAATGTGCCGGGTCAGGGGGCGGGAGGCAGGCCTGCCGTCCAGAACTTCTATCTTTATCCCCTCCATGAAGAAGCGGATGTGACGGGCGTTGTGCTGCTGGTCGAGGATGTGACCGAACGGGCACAGCTTGAGGCCAATCTGGCCGAGCGTGCTGAACAGTTGGCTGCCCTGACCGAGATTTCGGGCCGCCTGACCTCCACGCTGGAGCCGGAGGAAGTGATCACGCTGGTGCTCGATCAGCTTGCTGCCGTGCTCCCGTACGACGGCGTGACGCTCTGGCTGCGGGATGAGGACAGCCTGCGCATCGCTGCGGCGCGCGGTTATGACGGCAATGCGGACGAACTGGTCGGCCTGGAGGTGGCCATTGAGGACAGCGCCTTGTTCCGTGATATGGCCGCCCGGCGGCAGGTGCTCAATGTGCCGGATGTGCGGGAAGATGAACGCTTCCCCGGCGGCGAACAGCGTCCGACGCGCAACTGGCTGGGCGCACCGCTGATCGGCAAGGGCGAGATCATTGGCCTTCTGGCACTGGATAAAGTGGAGCCGGGTTATTACACCGCCAATCACGAACAGCTGGCGCTGGCCTTCGCCAACCAGGCAGCGGTGGCGCTGGAAAATGCCCGCCTGTTTGCGGAAACGCGCCGCCGCACTGCCGACCTGCTCCAGCAGACAGAGCGGCTGAGCCTGCTCAACCGCGTCTCGACCATGCTGGCCCAGTCCCTGGATATTGAGAACATTTTTGAAGTCGCCCTGCAGGAAAGCGCACGGGCGATGGGGATCACCTCTGCACGGGGTGTGATGTTCGACCTCGATCAGCAGATCGGCAGCGTGGTTGTGGAAGTACCACGTGGGGATGCCCCGCCCAGTGCCCTGATCCCCCTGGAAGAGAATCCGGCGGTGGACTATGTGCGCCGCACGCTGCAGCCGCTGATTGTGGAGGACGCGCTGAATGATCCGCTGCTGCAGCCGCTCTATAACGATCTGCTGGCGCGTGATGTGGCATCGCTGGTCATGGTGCCGCTGAGCGTCGGCGGCGAAGTGATCGGGCTGCTGATTTTGGAAGCGGTGGGCGAAGTCCGGCATTTTGACCCGGAGCAGGTGGAAATGGCCCAGACGGTGGCCAGCCAGGCTGCTATCGCCGTCCAGAATGCCAATCTCTTTGAGCAGTCGGTGATCCGCACCCGTGAGCTGGAAACGCTGTTCGAGGCCTCCCAGGCAACCGCGCTGACACTCGACCTGAACGAAGTGATCGCCAGTGTGGCACAGCAGATGATTTACGCCCTGGATGCGGATAGCTGCGCGGTCATGTTGTGGGATGAAGTCGAGCAGACCCTTGTGGTGTATGCCGATTTGAATCGTGCGGGCGACCCGGACAAACAGGTGCCCGTTAACACCACGTATGATCTGGCGGATTACCCGACATATCTGCGTGCCCTGCGGGAGCGCCGCATCCAGATCATGCGCAGTGACGATGAAGATATCGGTCCGCAGGAGCAGGCCGAGATGCAGCAGTTTGGCAGCGCGGTGCGGATGCTGGTGCCCCTTGTTGTGCGTGACCAGTCTATCGGCCTGGCCAAGATCGACGTTTACGGGGTATTCCGCAACCTGGGCCTGAGCGAACAGCGTATCGCCCGCACGCTGGCCGGGCAGGCTGCGATCGCCATCGAAAACGCCCGCCTGAACACCGAGACGGCAGCACAGGTACAGGAAGCATTCATTATCAACGACCTCAGCCGGGCAGTGTCGGCGGCGGTCAGTATGGATGAGCTGCTGCCCATCGTGCGGCGGCAGATCCCTTCCCTGACTCACGCCGAGTGGCTGTATCTGGGCATTTATGACGCGGAGAACGAGAAGCTGAACTTCCCGGTTGTCGTGCACAATGGAGAAGATGCCGGGGAAGTACCGTCTTCGACGCAGGAGGATGAATTCTCCTGGATTTTGCGCTTCAACAGGCCGCTGCTGCTGGTCGGCGATGAGCTGGTAGAAGTGCGCCGCAACCTGGGAATTGAGACGGTGCTGCCGAATGTGCGCAGCTTCCTCGGCGTGCCGCTGGCCGTGGGTGATGAGACGGTCGGCGTGCTGGCCGTGGGCGATGAACGCAGCTCACGTGCGTTTGGCCTGAATGACCAGCGTGTCCTTTCAACGGTGGCCGGGCAGCTTGCCGTCACGGTGCAGAACGCCCGCCTGTTCGAAGAACTGCGGCGGCTCAATCAGGAGCTTGAGGAGCGTGTCCGTGAGCGAACCGTCGCGCTGCGTGACGAGCGCGACCGGTTGAATACGCTGTATACCATCACAGCGGAGATCTCGGCAACGCTGGACATGGACCGCGTGTTGAAGCGGGCGCTGGAACTGCTGGCCGAAGCCGTCGGGGCAGAGCAGGGCGTGATCATGCTGATCGATCACCAGCAGGATTTGCTGTACATCCGCGCCGGGCTGGGCGACGTCCTGACCGGGGCCTCCATGGAAACCGGCCTGCGCACCAATGAAGGGTTGGCCGGATGGGTGATCCAGCACCGGCAGTCCATAGTCATTGAGGATGCACAGAAAGACCCCCGCTGGCTGCAGTTGACGGAGGCCCACAAAGTGCCCCGCGCAACGCTGGCCGTGCTGCTGGAGACCAGCGATGACGTGCTGGGCGTGATGCTGCTCTACAGCCCCCGACCGGGTGTCTTTAACGAAGATCACCTGCGGCTGGTCACGGCGGCAGCCAACCAGCTTTCGACCTCGATCAACAACGCGGAACTGTATCTGTTCATCCGCGAGCAGGCCGAACGGCTGGGCGATATGGTGCGTGAACAGCAGATCGAGGCTTCCAAGAGCAACGCCATTCTGGAAGGCGTTGCTGACGGCGTGATGGTGACCAATGAACTGGGAGAGATCATCCTCTTCAACAGCGCCGCCGAGCGCATCCTGGAAATCTCGCGTGATGAGTTTCTGGGTCGTCCGATCAGCAATCTGAGCGGTCTGTATGGCGGCGGCGGTAAGCGCTGGATGCGGGCTATGGAGCAGTGGATGGACGATCCCGGTCAGCTCCGGCACGGTGATTATCTCTCCGAAACACTGGATATTGGCGAGAAGATCATCAGCGTGTCGCTGGCCCCGGTGCATATGGGCGACCAATTCCTGGGCACGGTTTCGGTATTCCGTGACATCACCAGGGACGTGGAAGTTGACCGCATGAAGACCGAGTTCATCTCCAACGTCTCCCATGAACTGCGCACGCCGATGACCAGCATCAAGGGCTATGCTGATCTGCTGGTGCTGGGGGCGGCGGGTGATATTTCGGACACACAACGGCAGTTCCTGCAGATCATCAAGGCCAACGCCGATCGGCTCAGTAATCTGGTAAACGACCTGCTGAATATCTCACGCATTGATTCCGGCAAGACGACATTGAGCTTCAAGGAAGTGCACCTGGACCAGCTACTGCGCACGGCGCTTGCCAATTTGCATGGGCGTATTGAGAACGAGGGTAAACCCATCACTCTTGAAGATCAGATCATCGACGGCCTGCCGCCTACCTACGGCGACCCCGACAAACTCATGCAGATCGTGACCAATCTGCTGGACAATGCTTTCCAGTACACGCCGGAAGGTGGTAAGATTACCGTGACACTTCGGCAGGAAGTCGGCGACTCGTTCCTGATCGCCGTGGCGGATACGGGCATCGGTATCCCGGAGAAATACCGCGATCGGGTTTTCGACCGCTTCTTCCGCAATGATGAGAATCCGCTGGTGATCGAAACACCCGGCACGGGCCTCGGCCTGGCGATTGTTAAAGAACTTGTGCATATGCATGGTGGGAATATATGGTTTGAGAGTCAGGAAGGCGAGGGCACAACGTTCTATGTCTCCCTGCCGCTGTATGAAAAACCACCCATACCCGAAGCAGCAGATTAATTCTTGTGTGGGCGCATCTTTGAACTGGCAGAACCGGTGATGCCGAAGCCGGTCGTATACCCTGGAGACGAACAGACGATGGCCAGAATCTTGATCGCCGAAGATGAGCGCGATATTCGAGACCTGGTTGAATTCACACTGAAGTACGCCGGGCATGAGGTCTTCAAAGCCTCAAATGGTCAGGAAGCTGTTGAATTGGCCCCGCAGGTGATGCCCGACCTGATTTTGATGGATGTCCGTATGCCAAAGATGACTGGCTATGAAGCCTGCCGGGCGTTGAAGGCGACGGATGAGGTAAGCGATATCCCGGTGGTTTTCCTCTCCGCCAAGGGGCAGGATGTTGAAATGAAGGCCGGGCTGGAAGCCGGGGCCATCGATTATATTCTGAAGCCTTTTGCGCCGGACGAACTGGCACGGCGGGTATCCGAGATTCTACAGAGTATTGGTGTAAGCTAGCGGCGTCGCATATTGCATGAAGGGTGGTTATGAGCGCCACAACAATTGAGAACGATCTGGTTCATTACGAGGTGCTGGGCCGGGGCCGACCGGTGATTCTGGTGCATGGCTGGCTTTCCTCGTGGCGGTACTGGATCCCGACCATGCAGCAGCTTTCCATGAAGTACCGCACCTATGCCCTCGATCTGTGGGGCTATGGCGATTCGGGCAAAGACCCGGCGCGGTGCTCCCTTGACGCGCATGTACGCCTGCTGGACGCTTTCCTGGAAAAGCTGGGTATTGGCAAAGTGGCGCTGGTCGGGCATTCGCTGGGTGGGGCCGTGGTGATTCGCTATGCCCTGCAGCATCCGGATAAAGTGGCGCGTTTGATGACCATCAGCGCCCCGCTGTTTGCGCCAACGGGGCAGGGAAGCAGCACAGGTACGGCAGCCGCCGCACCGGAGGCGTCTCCCGCGCCGCCGTCGCCGTCTGCGCCGTCTGCGCCGTCTGCGCCATCCTCACCAACGCCATCGCCTGCGCCGCCCGCCACGCTTCCCGAACAGAAGACGCCGCCATCTCCGGGCCCCGCACCGAGTCCAGCACCACCGGATGCCACACCTGCACAGCCCACAGCGGCAGAGACGCCCCCGCCTGCTGCCGGGCAGGCCTCGGAGACGCTGCTGCGCAGGCCGAAGCCGCAGACCACACCGACGGTGCTGCACCGCCCGCCGGGCCTGGATGCTCTTTTGGGCAGCGAGGCCGTGCCGCCGGATTTGAGCATCAAGCCGGACGAACCCTCGATCCCGTCGCCGGGGCCGGGCAGCGAGGCCGTGCCGGACCCGTCAACCGTCAACAATCCGCTGCGCGATGTGCTGTTGCAGGCCGGCCCGCAGGAACTGCTGGAACGTCATCTTGGCAAAGAGGTGGCTGATTATGACCGGCTGGTCGCAGAAGCGGCCAAGACGGTATCGGAGGCTTTTGTCGTCAGCGCGGCGTCGTTCAACACCGTCAATCTGGCGCAGGATGTCCACAGTCTGAAGACCCCGACTCTGCTGATCCACGGCGAGCAGGATGATTTTCTGCCCCCACCGGATCAGAAATTGATTGACTACCTTTCTTCTGACCGGGATGATTTTCGCTGTGTGATCTGGCCCGCGGCGAAGCATTTTCCCATGCTGGATGAACCGACGACTTTTCACCGCCTGGTGATGGACTTCCTGGAAACCCGCGATCTGGACGATCTGGAATTCAAGGAGCGCTGGGTGCGTAAGGTGCGATAGCTGCTGATGGGCTGCCGCAGTCCCGCCCGGCTGTGTTGTGATCAGGGCATTTTTGCAACCGATGTGACGCCGTCCAATCAGGGGGCGGCGTCATTTAGTGTGGAGAAAGTGACAGACGATTTATGCGTGCCCTTCTCTTTGCAAACGGCGATCTGAATCCGGGGCCGCTGGTGGATGAAGCGCTGACCTTTGCCCCGGAGGCGCTGATTGTGGCAGCGGACGGCGGTGCACGTCATACGCGGGCACTTGGTCTGACACCGCATCTCATCATTGGCGATATGGATTCGCTGAGCGAGGATGAAATGGCCGGGTTCACGGCGCAGGGCGTGGCTGTGCAGCGCCATCCGCCCGCCAAAGATGAAACCGACCTGGAACTGGCGCTGCTGTATGCGGCCAGGCAGGGCGCGGACTGGATTCGTGTCATCGGCGGGATGGGCGACCGGCTGGATCAGACGCTGGGCAACGTTTTCCTGCTGACGCTGCCGCAGCTTGTCGGGCGCGACGTACGGCTGTTGGTGGGGCATCAGGCGGCGTGGCTTCTGCGGGCAGGCGAGAATGTCATTTACGGCGCGGCAGGCGATACGCTG
>JALSTC010000758.1 GCA_026983935.1 Ardenticatenia bacterium | reverse complement strand
CTGCGGGCCGTACTGGCCTCGAGAGACAGCGCCGTCACCTGAACCGGGGATTTCGATCCCCGGCGTGGCACACGGCCCGCTCACGCCTTTGCACCACCAGGTTGAAAGATGCCCATTCTTACACGCCTCCTATATGGCTTTTACGATTCTCCTATACCGCGCCTACGTTTTTCTGATACAACCCGGCTATAGTGCAGATAACGACGTTAGAGAAAAACACGTGCGACTGCTTATTACAGGAGGACGAAAATGCCAGCAGTGATTCGTTGGAACCCCTGGCGGGAACTGGAACAGCTCAACCGTGAATGGAATGAACGGGCCGAACGGATGGCCGACAATGGCGGCACACGCACTTATCGCCTGCCGATTGATGCTTATGACACCGACGATGCCATCGTGATCATGGCTTCTGTCCCCGGCGTTGACCCGGAGAACATCAACATCAATCTGGAAGATGACGTCCTGACCATTGAAGGTGAATTTGCGCATGTGGCTCCCGAAAAAGGCCATGCGCTGATTCGTGAGCGGGCCGGAGAAGGTCGCTTCCATCGCAGCGTGCGGCTGAATGTCCCCGTGGATGTGGACAAAGTCGAGGCCGTATTCAGCAACGGCATCCTGACGCTGACGCTGCCCAAAGCACCGGAAGCCAAACCGCTCACCATCCCGGTGAAGAAGGCTCAGAAGTAATCGGGTCTCTCTCCCTTATCAGGGGCTGCCCCCGACCTGGTCCCCCTCAGGTTGGGGGCTTCTTGATTCCTGCTGCGGCGCAAGCAGATCGGCCAGCGTGCCCAGATCGGCGCGGTTGTCGTCAGCGGGCCGTCCATCCTGTACCAGCGGCAGCCGCGCCAGATCGGGATAGGTGTACATCCCGACAAACACATGCAGCGTCTCCGGCGCGGCATCGCCGATCGGCAGGAGGTGCTCCGTCTGCACACGCTCCCCTGCCCCCCAGATGAAGGTTGGGTACTGCCCGCCCCAGGGACGGGCATCCTGCTGGGCCACGATAGCCCCGTTTTCGTCCACCACATGCACAAAAATGGTCGCGTCCACATCGGGGCGCTCGACCAGCGCTGTCCACTGCAGCGTCAGGCGCACCCGCCCTGCATCCTCAAGCACTGCCCGGGCATCCCGCAGGGCCAGCACATCGCCCAGCGTCACATCCAGCGATGCCGGACGAGCGGGCGGTTCGTCACGCTGAGGCACTTTCACCCAGCCCACGGTCGCCACGTCCCCTGCTGGCTCACCATCCGGCAGGAAAACAGGCAGGCGCGAATCGGGATACACATAGACGCCGGTCACCAGCCGATAGGCCCCCGGCGCAAGATCAGCGGGGATTTGCAGCGGATGGGCATCGGGAACGGTCATACCCACAGGCCACACGGAGGTGGGCAGCAGCCAGCGCCAGATGCCCCTTTCATGACCGGCTACGGCGGTGGCCTCCTGCGTCCACAACTGCAAGAAGGCACTGTAGTTGTGCCCCAATGGCCGCAGCGCTTCCCACTCCAGCACATAAGTGACTTCCTGCGCCGCGCTC
>JALSTC010000757.1 GCA_026983935.1 Ardenticatenia bacterium | reverse complement strand
CACGATTTTCGACTGCACGGCACGCAATCTGGAATACGTGCTGAAAGACGTGGGCGAGGCGGCGGGCATCACCGACTTTTTGCTCTCGTTCGTGGTGCTGCGCTGGACAAGCGCCCTGCGCGATCTGATGGATGGCATGGAACCCGATCTGCTGCGGGAAAAGCAGGGCCTCAGCCGCATAAGTTGGTATGAAACCCACGCCAAGCTGCAAACACTGCTGGCGGCTATCACCGGCGGTCGCCCGGAAGGGTCACCGTAGCGGCGGCTGTGCAGTGCTGAGCCACGGCGTCCCCGCCGGATCAAGCTGATCCACCAGCGGCATCAGTACGGCTTCCACATCGGCCAGCGACTCGATGTGCACGAGCTGGCGGCGCAGCCTGGCCGATCCGGGCGGATCGAGGCGGTAGCGGGCCAGGTGCTTGCGCAGTTCCAGCGCGGCGATGCGTTCGTCTCCCATCGGCGCGTTCGCAAAGGCCATGCGGGCGTGACGGAGGGCGATGGCGGCCTTTTCGGGTCGCGAGGGAGATGGGAGCGGCTCACCGGTGCGCAGTTCGTGCACGATCTGGCGGAATAGCCAGGGGTGGCCCCGCACGGCACGCCCGATCATCACCGCGTCGCAGCCGGTTTCCGCGACCATACGCGCCGCATCGGCGGCACTGAAGACATCCCCATTGCCGATCACCGGGATGGTCGTCACGGCCTCTTTGACCTGCCGGATGATGTCCCAGTCGGCTTCGCCGCCAAAGCCCTGCTTTGCCGTGCGGGCGTGCACGGCGACTGCTGCCGCGCCGAGGCTCTCCGCCACCCGCGCAAATTCGACCGCCGTCAGGTGTTCGGCATCCCAGCCGCTGCGTACTTTGACCGTGACCGGTATGTCTACCGCACTGACCACGGCCTCCACAACACGTGCCGCCAGATCGAGATCGCGCAGCAGGGCGGCCCCGGCCCCTTTCTTGGCCAGCTTGGGCACCCAGCAGCCCATATTGATGTCCACGATGTCCGCGCCGCGAGCGGCGACGTTGCGGGCAGCCTCGGCCATCATCGCCGGGTCGCTGCCAAAAAGCTGCACGGCGATGGGGTGCTCATCTGCTGACCAGGTGAAGACCGTCAGAGTCTTTCTGTCTTTGTAGTGAATGGCCGCGCTGCTGATCAGTTCCGTGCAGGCCAGCCCGCAGCCGCCTATCTCGCGGACGATGTGGCGGAAGGCATAATCGGTGTAACCTGCCATCGGTGCCAGCGTCAGCGGTGGATCGATCGGGATATTCCCGATCTGCATCGGGCGGAGGACTGTTCGTGTGGATGAGGGATGTGTGGTGATCATGGGCAGGAGTTATACCAGCGATCCCATGATCACGGCAAGCGGTAGAAGGCTGTTCCGCTCACCATACACGCAGCAGCAGCCCTTTGAGATATGCGCCTTCCGGGAAGGTCAGCGCGACGGGATGATCCGGCCCCGGCCCCAGCGTTTGCAGCACCTGCGCCTCCCGCCCGGAATCGATCAGCGCCCCGAAGACGATCTTGCGGAACAGGTCTGCGCTCACACCGCCGGAGCAGGAGAACGTCATCAGCAGTCCGCCGGGTTTGAGCAGCTTGAATGCCAGCAGATTGATGTCTTTGTAGCCCCGTGCTGCACGCTCCACCTGGCGCTGAGTATGGGCGAACTTGGGCGGGTCAAGGATGATGATGTCGAACTGCCGTGCAGAGTCGCGGTAGAGGCGCAGCCGCTGGAACACATCGGCCACCACAAAATCGTCCTCATTGACGTGGAAGCCGTTCAGGGACACGTTGCGCTTTGCCAGCGCAATGGCCTCCGCTGAGGCGTCCACCGTGATCACACGCTTTGCCAGGCCGTCCAGTGCATAGACGCTGAAGCCGCCGGTGTATCCGAAGGCATTGAGCACGACTCGCTCCTGCGCGTCCGGGTCAAAGCGCAGCAGATTGCCCAGTAGCAGGCGGTTCTGCCGCTGGTCGAGGTAAAAGCCGGTCTTGTGGCCGTTTCGCACATCCACCAGAAAGCGCCGTCCGTGTTCGTCAATTTCGATCAGATCGGGCGGCTCCCGGCCCTGAAGCAGGCCAACTGCGGGGGGCAGCCCTTCTTTCTGACGGGCGTCCACGTCGCTGCGCTCATAGATGCCCGCCGGATGCAGCAGGTCGTCCAGCAGCTCGACAAGCAGCGGCTTACGGGCCTCGATGCCCATTGTCAGCGCCTGCAGGACCAGCCAATCGCCATAGCGATCCACGATCAGGCCCGGCAGGTAGTCATTTTCGGCGTTGATCAGACGGTAGGCGACCGGTGCGCCGCCCTCATAGATCAGATTTTCTTCGGTACGCGCCTCAACCGCCCGGCGAATGCGCCGCCGCCAGAAGTCGGCGTCAATAGCTTCATCTTCCCGCCAGGAGAGCAGCCGTACCTGAATGGCCGAGGCCGCGTTCCAGTAGCCCCAGGCCAGAAATTCGCCCGCCCCATTTTGCACGCGCACGGTTGCGCCCGGCTCCGGGTTGCCGTGCACGGCCTGCACCGCGCCGGAGAAGACCCAGGGATGCCGGTTGTAGATGGCGCGTTCACGCTGCCGGCGGATGGTGATGGTGGGAGGTGCGATAGATGTATTCATAAGTCCGTCAGGTCAACTGTGTGGCAACGCCTGCCTGCACCAGCAGGGGGACGATGGTTGACATGATACGGGGCGGCCCTACGAGGAGCGCCTCGTCGTTTGCCAGCATGACCTCCAGACTGGCATTGACCATGTAGAGGCCGACGTTGAAGCGTGCCGTATAGCGCAGGAAAGACCCGCTGTCTTCGGCCAGAGTCCAGCGGTCTTTCAGCTTCATCATGTGGTCGAGTGCGCTCAAAAACGCCTGCCGGTTCTTGAAGCGCAGGCGGCGCTCGACAGGCTGGAGCCGCCGCAGGCGCATCGCCGTCAGCACGACCGAGCCGATCACCAGCAGCGCCACAATGCCCCATGACACGCCGCCGGGCCGACCTGCCGCATAAATCATGTAAACGGCAATGGCCGCCGCGTAAAAGATAAAGTTCAGCAGGAACGCTTTTGCGTATTCGACCGGCTGGAGGGGGGCTTTCATCGCGACTTTTTCCCTGCTTCCAGCGTGAAGACCGTGATCTCCGGGCGGCAGTTGAAGCGCACGCGCAGGCTGCCCACGCCCAACCCCCGGTTGGTGTACTGGATCATGCCGTTTACCTTGTAGCGTCCGACGGGGTAGCGCTGGCCGTATTGGGGCAGCACCGGCGGCCCCAGCAGCGGCAGGATCACCTGCCCGCCGTGCGTGTGCCCGGAAAGCTGCAGGTCAAAACGCCCTGTTGCTGCGCTGATATCGGCGAAGTCCGGTTCGTGGGCCAGCAGGATCGCCGCCCCGTCCTCCGGAAGCTGCTTCAGTACCAGATCAAGCCGCGCCTGCTGGAAGACCACGTCATCCACGCCCGCGATGTGCAGCGTGGCTGCTCCCCGGCGCAGGGTATGCACGCGGTTGTCCAGCACGATGATGCCGCTCTCACCCAGGGCGCGGCGCACGGTGTCCGGCCCGGCACGGTGACGGTGATCGTGATTGCCCAGCACGGCCACCACCGCGTCACGGGGCCGCAGTGTCCGCAGGGCAGCGCTCAGGTCGGCGGCAGGGAAGGACGCAAAATTGGTCGCAAAGTCCCCGGTGATGGCCACCAGATCGGGCTGTTGAGCGTTGATCAGCGCGATGATTTCCGACAGCCGTGCTCCGGTCATCCAGCGGCTCATGTGAATGTCGCTGATGTGAACCAGGCGGTAGCCGTCGAAGGCGGGATCGAGGCGCGGCAGCCTCACCCGCAGCGGTACGGTTTCCACCGCTTCCGGTTCGATATGGTGTGCGTAGGTAAAAGCGCTGAGCAGGGCCGGCCCCAGCAGGGCGGCCATGATGGTCTTGATGCTCATCGGTAGGCGGTCATTCCTCCTGCTCTTCCCGGAAGAACAACAGCAGCGCCGCCGCCCCTTCGGCGGGATGCTGCATCCCGTGCACCTTGCCCAGATATTCATCCGGCCTCAGCGGGATATTGCGGAAGAGGCTTCCGTCCGGCGCGACACGCCCCAGGTATGTATCCGGGCCGAAACGATGCGCGTAAATACGCCCGTCCTCATTAGCATGGCCCAGGTATTCATCCGGCGCGAGCGGACGGTGGCGGTAAACCTTGCCGCTGGCGTAATCCACCCGCCCGATGTATTCGTCCGGGCCGGGACGCACACGGTACACGCGGCCATTATCGGGATCGATTCGCCCGATGTGTGCATCCGGCGCGTGCGGTACATGACGGTAAATCTCGGCCATACAATCCCTCTCAGACAATGATCGTCTGGATGCCGGTCTCTTCGGCCAGGCTGGCCGCCAGTTCTTCCAGGTATTCGCGCTTGGTGATGCTGCCGCCCTCGCCGGGGCTGCCCAGCACAATTGTTGAGGCTCCGGTTTCCTGAGCAGCCTCCAGCAGCGCCTGCCGGAACTCGCCGCGTTTGACGAGGGTTTCCGCCTGGACGCCTGCTTTTTCCGCACGCTCCTGGGCCATCAGCAGCAGGAATTCCCCCATGTTTTCCAGTTCGGCGGCCACGTCCACCACGATCGAACCGGACATGCGGTCGAGGAATTTCACATCGGCGATGTAGAGAAAAACCAGGTTGGCTTTCTGTTCCTTGGCCATTTCGATGGCCCGCATCTGCGTGCGGACGCTGGCTTCACCACCGCGCGTGGCACATAAAATCGTCGTCATGATCGTTCCTCCTAAGCTCCCATCACAACAAAACGCAGCCACAGCCACAGCGCGCCTGTTGCCAGAGTCAATAACGTGACCGGGACGCCGATTTTCATGAAACCCATGAAGGTGATCGGCACGCCAGCACGTTCGGCGATGCCGCTGGTCATCAGGTTGGTTTCCCCGCCGATCAGAAAGCCGTTGCCGCCCATTGCCGCGCCCATCGAAAGCGCGTAGTACAGCACCTTACTTTCTGCGCCGGGGATGCCGCTGCTGAGGAAGCGCACGACCGGCAGCATCGCCGCCGCCAGCGGCACATTGGCGATGCCGAAGGACAGCAGCCCCACGCCTATCACCATGACGATGATTCCCAGTACGATGCTCTCGCCGATCAACTGCCCCATTGCCCCGGCGAACAATCCCAGTATCCCGACTTCCTGCACCGCACCGACGAGCATGAACAGCGCCATGAAGAACACCAGCGTCATCCAGTCCACGGCCATCAGCATCTTTTCGATGTCCGGCTCCACCCACAGCAGCAGAATGGTCGCACCGACGAGGGCCGTCACTGCCGGGACGAGGTGCAGGCTCTCCCCGATGGCGAAGAAGATGAGCATCCCGCTGAAGACGACCAGCGCTCGCTGCAGGGCACGCGGATCTTTGATCCGGGCGTTTTCTTGCAGCTTGGCGTAGAGCGTCGGGGAGATACCGCCGGGGTGTTTGCTGATCTCATGCCGGTAGTGGAACAGTACATAAAGCGTCATCACAACCATAGCGGCCAGCACGCCCGGCGTCTGGAAGATCAGAAAGTCGTTGAAGCTGATATCCGCATATGCGCCGATCAGGATGTTGGTCGGCGTGCCGATCAAGGTGCTGATGCCGCTGACATTGGAAGCCAGAATCTCCGGCACAAGCAGTGCCAGCGGACTGATGTTCAGTGCCAGCGCGATCTGGATGCTGATCGGGGCCATCAGCAGCATGGTCGTCACGTTGTCCAGCAGCGCCGAGGCCACCGAAGTGATCACGATCAGCACGACGATCAGTAGGGAGATGCGTCCCCGGCTGGCGCGGTAGGCCATGAAGGCCAGCCACTGGAAGATGCCCGTGCCCTCGATGATGCCGACCACAATCATCATGCCCATGACCAGGAAGATCACTTCCCAGTTGATGTAAGTCAGCGCCCGCTCAAAATCGAAAATGTACAGGTCCGGCGTGATTGCGCCGCCGATGAAGGTGGAGATGAAAACAACGGAGATGCCCAGCAGCGCGGCAAGCGTGTTCTTGAGCTTTTCGAATGCGATCAGTAGCAGCACGATCACGAAGGTCAGCCCGGCAACCCAGAAGCCCAGCCCGATGTGATTCTCCAGCGTGATCTGCCGCAGGCTGAAGACGCCGTCTGTGATGAGCTGCAGCAGTTCGTCCGGCGACAGTTCGTAGTGGTACGGTTCGAAATGCGCCCGTTCGATTTCCACACGTACCGATGAAGCCGGGCTGTCCGGCAGCCGCACCACCCAGGAGCCATCTTCTCGGCTCTCGGTATGGGCTGCTGCTTCCTCGGCGTCGTCCAGATAGACCAGCACCTCGGCGCCGGCGATGGCCTGCCCCTGCGCGTCCACAAGGAAGCCGGAAAGTTCCAGTGATGTGCCTGTTTCCTGTCCGCTGACCGCCGGCGCCCCTCCGGGAAGCAGCGTGGCGGCGCAGAAGAGCAGGAATCCCGCGAATAGAATCTGTCCAAAACGGCGAAAAGTCATGCGTATCTACCCTCAAAGAGTCGGCCTTTACTCAGAACAGTATACCTGAACCAGCAGCATCGGTCAGGTTTTGATTATCGCAAGAAGGCAATCTGGCGGCAATACGGCGATTTATCCCGGCAGGTGCATTCGGAGTCAGGGGCCAGATGGATACCGCTGCCTGTGACTTGAGCCACAGGCTCAGCAGGAAAAGTCCACTAAAGGTGGACCGGTATCCGGGCTGACATGAACAGTATCAATCCACTTCAGTGGACTTGTCATGTTCAGCCGGGGAATTGATTCCCCGGCGTGCGGGCAGCAGCCACTGTTCACGGCAAAATCCGCCCCAAAATTCGAGTGCACCCGTCCTGTGCCCACAGGCAGCAGGAACCGCGGCCCTACTTCCGTGCTATTGTGCAGGCAGATGTTCTGTCGTAGGCTGTAAGTGTGTGATGTTTTTTACTATCGTGGAGGTAGCAGTTCATGATGGGTATCAGATTGTGGCGTTATATGTTGGTGTTCGTCCTGTTATCCAGTGTCATGGCCTTCGCTGTCCATCCATCGCTGCCTGCCGCCGCTCAAGATGCAGACCGCCTCAGCATTATCTTCATGCATCATTCTACCGGGTTGGGTTTGCTCCAGGAAGGTGAAGTGCGCGAGGCGTTCACCCGACGGGGCTACGATTTCTGGGATCACGGGTATAACGAGGAAGGGCTGGTAGACCCCGCCGGGAATTACCTGGGCATCAACTGGGACGTGCCCGGTGACAATACGGACCCGGATGGCTGGTATCAAATTTTCAACCAGCCGTACACCGATCCGCCGACCAATACCTTCAGCCATATGCTTCAGCATGA
>JALSTC010000756.1 GCA_026983935.1 Ardenticatenia bacterium | reverse complement strand
CTCGATGCCGTGGGCGATGGCTACTGCGTGGTCAACGCCAAGCCCGCGCCCGATCTGTTCGTGTGGGTCGCCGGGCGGCTGGATGTTCCCGTGGCCCGCTGTGTGGTCTTCGAGGACGCAGAGGCAGGCGTACAGGCTGCCCGGCAGGCCGGGATGCGCTGCGTCGGCATTGGCCCTGCAGCGCGAGTCGGCGCGGCGGATGTGGTGTGCGATGGCCTGCAGGCCATCAGTGTTGAGCGGGCGCTGGCCCTGCTGTAAACGATCGCCTCACCCGTACTGAAGCTCAGTACCTGATTTATCCCTGTGCTTCCAGGGCGGTGTGTCCGGCAAATGGCGCTCGAACGCCGCGATCAGGCTCGCTTCATACGCACCGCTGTAAGTGCCCTCAAAGAAGCGCGGCATTGCCTCCTCATAGAAACGCTGCCAGGAACGCTCCTCATCGCCCGGATTGATGGGATAAAACAGGGCGTTGGTCGTTTGCGCGGCACGCCTGTCGCCCGGCGCGTCACCGATCATCAGGATGTGATCGGGAGCGTAGCGGCCACCAGCGGCCAGTTGGAGATGCCGGGCTTTCTTCCCCATCTCCTGCCCGGCAATCACCTTCATGTACCGGGCAATATCATGCTCGCGCCACTCTTTCTCCAGCGCGGCGCATGGCGTGGCGGAGATGACGATCATGTCGGCACGGGGGAACATGGATTCCAGGCTGTCCCGGACATAAGGAAACGGCGGCACGCCATGCACTCTATCGGCTACTGCCGCATTGACAGCCGTTGACCAGCGCAGCCCGCGCTCCAGGTCTGGTTCATCGGGATGCTCGGCCATATAAGCCCTGAGGCCATCATTGCTGTGTGGGTATTTATCCTGCTCGATAAAGGCACGGATGGCGTTGACCTCCGGGATGTGGGCGTTGCGACGGCGGATTTCTTCCCGCTCCCGCAGCAGATCAAGCACCATCACCAGCGCGGGCCAACGGTTGATGCCGCGCCACTTCGAATAGAGGTTGACGAACAATGCCGCTTCCCGTGCATACTCAGAGATTGCCTGCAACCCCCAATGCCTGATCGTATTCGGGGCGAAGCATTCCCGATGCTTGATCTCCATCGTATCAAAGACGCAGCCATCGGAATCGACGCCAACGAAGAAGTCATGCTCCGGCTGGAAGTCACGCATGGGCCGGGCCAGATCATGCATGGTCTGTTCTCCTGGAGGCATCACAGGATGACAACCGGCGGGCTATGCCCGCCACTCCGTGTGGAAGACGCCCTCACGGTCAATGCGCCGGTAAGTGTGTGAGCCAAAGTAATCACGCTGGGCCTGCGTCAGGTTGGCGGGCAGCCGCCCGGTGCGGTAGGCGTCGAAGTAGGCGAGGGAGGCCGCCAGCGCAGGCACCGGTATGCCCTGCGCCACTGCCGTCTGGATGACCGCCCGCCAGGCCTCCTGGCGCGAGTCAATGGCCGTGCGGAACGGCTCGGTCAGCAGCAGGTTGGGCAGGTCGGGTCGGCCATTGTAGGCAGCGCGGATGTCTTCCAGAACG
>JALSTC010000755.1 GCA_026983935.1 Ardenticatenia bacterium | reverse complement strand
ATCCGTGCTGCACAAAGCGGGTAAGCTCAACGACAGGCAGGCCCAGGTCATCCGGGAACGTGCCACCAACACCAGCGACAAAGCGCTGGCCCTGCTTCTGATCCAGGCCAATTACGTCACCCAGGCGGACATTGTCAACAGCGTCCAGCAGCATATTCTGGATATTGTGTATGACCTGCTGACCTGGTCTGAAGGGCCTTTTGTCTTTGAGGATGGCAAACTGCCGCCAGATGGGCGAATCACAGTTCCGATTGACCTGGAAAATGTGATCATTGAGGGCAGCCGCCGTATGCGCGAGCTGGAACGGCTGACGGAAGAACTGCCCAATCTGGACTTTGCACTGAAATTCCCGGAAGACCCCGGCGACAAATTCAAGGGGATTCATCTCAGCGTCGAAGAGTGGCGCGTGGTCTCATTTGTTAACCCCAAGAATTCCATCCGCCAGATCGCTAAAGCCAATAATATGAGCGATATGGAAATCCGTCGCATCGTCTACGGGTTGTTACAGGCGGGTCTGGTTGTGCTGGTTAAGCCGCCGGGAATGGAGGCCAGAGCACGGCAGGCGATGGGCGGGCGCAAGCGTAAGGAAGCGCCGCAGATCAAGAAGACGGTTGTCAACAAGCTGATTGATCGTATCCGCACGCTTTAGCATCCGATTTTGTCTGCGATTCCGGCAGGCACAGCACTTGGAAGAAGCGAGACAGTTATGCAAACAGTCAAGATGGTTATCACCGGCCCGTTTAGTTCGGGCAAAACCGAATTCATACGCTCGATTTCTGAGATTGAAGTCGTCTCCACTGAACGTGAGATCACCACACCCGCCGAACAGGTCAAAGATCAGACCACGGTGGCGATGGATTTTGGTCGTATCACCGTGGATGATGATCTGGTACTTTATCTCTTCGGGACGCCGGGCCAGCGCCGTTTTGACTTCATGTGGGAAATCCTGGCCGAGGGGATGCTGGGCTTCGTGGTGATGGTGGACAGTGCCAAGCCGGAAACGTTCCGTGAGGCCAAGAGCATCCTGGAGACCTTCCGTGCTTACGCGCCGACTCCTTATGTGGTCGCCGCCAACAAGCAGGATCATCCGGACGCCTGGGCACCTGAAGATTTGCGTATCGCGCTGCGTATTGAAGATGGCGTTAAACTGCTGCCATGTGTTGCCAAAGACAAAGAAAGTGTCAAGAACGTCCTGCTGGAACTGCTGTATTCCATTCTGGAGGAGATGGAGACCTGATCGATCCTCGCTGTTGGAGGGTTACCTGTAGTCCGGAAATCATGCAGATCACCGCTTGGGGAGGCCACCTGCCGTGGCGTCGTTGGTAACAGACCAGGGCATTGTCCATTACGAAACCTATGGCAGAGGGCGACCCGTTCTTCTGTTGCATGGCTGGCTTGGCTCCTGGGCACTCTGGCGGGACACGATCGAAATCCTCGGTCGCGAGTTCAAGACATACTCGCTGGACTTCTGGGGCTTTGGTGACAGCAGTCCTCTTGAAGACAATCTTTCCTTCTCTGTAGACAATTTCGTGGAGCTGGTTTACCAGTTCATGGATCGGCTGGGCATTCGACGTGCGCCGCTGATCGGGCATTCGATGGGCGGTACGGTCGCGCTCGGCGTGGCCATCCGCCACCCGGAAAAAGTGGTCAAAGTTGGCGTCGCAGGCTCGCCGATTGACGGTTCCTCTCTCAATCTGCTGTTGAAAGCATCCGGCTATCAGGCCGTCGCACGTGTTTTCTTTGTTGCGCCGCCGCTGGTCAAATTGTTTCTGCGCGGTTACTCCTATTTCATGGCCAATGACGGGCGGCGGATGTCCAGGATGATCGCGGATGATTTCTCCCAGGTGTCGGTCAATTCATTCTTCGAGAGCATCGGGACGCTGCGTCAGACCGATCTGCGCCCGCGCCTGGGAGACCTGAAGATGCCGACTCTGGGCGTCTATGGTCGCAAGGATATCATCGTGAATCCCAATCAGCACCGCGTGCTGGCCGAGGGCGTCCCTCACTCCAAAGTCTACTTCTTCCAGAATTCCGGGCATTTCCCGATGCTGGATGAGCCAGAGGCCTTCCACAAGGCCCTGCGTGACTTTTTACACAACGGTTAACCGGGGGGCGCGAGTGGCAAAAACACGGCTTGATGGCGCTTTACCGGCTGCGGATGCGCGGATGTATTATTATCCGAACCGTATGGGGCGGATGATCCTGCTGGCCGCGGAAGATGTGCTGGGGCGCAACGGCCTGCATGCACTGCTCAAGCTGGCCGGTTATGAGCAGTTCGCCCGTTCGCTGCCACCGGCGAATTCCGACAGGCAGTTTCCCTTCAGTGCGCTTGGCGGTTTCACGCAGGCGATGCTGGATATGTATGGGCCGCGTGGAGCGCGGGGTGTGGCATTGCGCGTCGGGCGAGTGTGCTTCAAATATGGCATCCGTGAGTATGGCCCGATGATGGGCGTCGCGGAACTGACGTTTCAGTTACTCCCTCTGAGTATCAAGCTGGAGAAGGGGGCCAAAGCACTTGCCGATCTCTTCAACCACCATACCGATCAGGTCGTTGAACTGCAGGAAACGCCGGAAATGTTTTACTGGCACATCCGGCGCTGCCCTGTGTGCTGGGGGGTGGATGCCGGGCAGCCTGCCTGTAATCTGGCGGTAGGATTATTGCAGGAATCGCTGCTGTGGTTGAGCGGCGGTAAGACCTTCTATGTGGAAGAGACCGGTTGCATTGCCTGCGGGGATGACGCCTGCACGATTGCCATTGCCAAAAAACCCCTGGAATGACCCATCATGAGCCGACGAATGCGCAAATTTGTGATTGAGGACAGGCGGCATATCCCGCCGTTCAACGAGCCTGCCAGCGAGCTTTCCGTGATGGGCAAGCAGCTCAAGATTCATCACGCCCAACTGCTGGAAGACTACTTCGGTGACCGGATGGAAGCGCGGGCCGATCTGCCGCTGCAGTCGGTCTATGATCTGCCGTCGGATGCGGGAGAGTGCCTGGTTTACCGGGACAGCATTTACTTCGACCGGGAATACCTGGATATGTTCTATACCCGTGCGCGTGAAGTGGCGAAAGCGCATGGCTGCGGTGTGCGGGCCGCTTATGCGCCGGACGACAGGGTCTTCACGACCTATGTCAAGCCGCTGACGCGCAGCTTTGAGCCATACTTTGATGAACACGACAACCTGATCGGTTACATGACTGATCTGTGGTATTTTCCCGCCGGTTTCACCAACAGCATCCGGCCCGTCATCATCCCGACCGACCCGGTGGAAAAAGGCTTCTATTCCGTACCGCATTACATGTCGCAGGATGGGCAGGACCTGACGCATTTCCTTTCGGAGCGCGTCCTGTTTTCCATCGAAAGCTGGGTGCATGTTTACTTCGCCAATACGGTGCAGGGCGTGTTTGCGCGGGGCAGCCGCTACGAAGAGTACGCCAAGACACACAACCTGTTTCAGCTCAAGGTTCTATGGCAGGCTATTCTCGAATGGAAGCAGGTGCTCTCCAGTTCGGCGGTGGTGAAGATCGGCAAGGGCACGGAAATCCACCCGTCGGCTGTCGTGCTGGGCCCGACAACGATCGGCAACGACTGTTACATTGGCCCGGGGGTGGTCATTGATAACTGCCACATCGGGGATAATGTGACCATTGATCAGGGCTGCCAGTTGATGACCAGCGTGATCGGCAACCGCTGCTTTTTCCCGTTCAGGGCTTCCAGCTATTTCAGCGTCTTTATGGATAATTCGATTCTGGCGCAAAATACCTGTGTGCAGATGTGCGTGGTGGGGCGCAATACCTTTGTCGGCGCGGGGAACACTTTCACTGACTTCAATTTGCTGCCTTCTCCAATCAAGGCGGTTGGCCTGCATGGACTGGAAGAGACCGGTCAGGTGGTGCTGGGCGGCTGCGTCGGGCACAACTGCCGGGTGGGGTCGGGTTTTGTCATCTTCCCCGGGCGCATGATCGAGTCGGATACGGTGCTTGCCGCGTCGCCGACCAATCGGGTTATCTCGCGCAACGTCAGCTACCAGGAAAGCCTTCACCACACGATGCCCGGCCCGATTGCGGACAGACATCAGCGCTACTATCCGCGCCCCGGTGAGGATATCGAAGAAGAAACGTGGTGAGCTGTCTGGCTGAAGCCGATTGGTGCCGTGCGGTTATCCTGAAGATAGCAAAGATGAATCGCCGATGACAGGCTCGACTCCTGAGGACACCTTCGCCTTTATCATCCACCCGATCGATCCCAAAAAGGACGTTTCGCGCAAGTGGCCATGGCTGGGCAGGATATTGACCCGGCGGCAGGTGGATTTCTTCTCCCTCTTTTTCCCGCCGGTATATATCTCCGAGATCACCGGTGTGCGCTCCGCCAGCACGGGTAAGACGATTCGCGGCTGGTTTGTGGCCTGTCCCTTCACCCCGCAGCGGATGATGACGCTGCCCGTCAACCGGGTGTACAACAAGATCATTGCCACCGGGCGCATGGCGGAAAAGCTGGGTGCCCGCATCCTGGGTCTGGGGGCCTATACCTCTGTCGTGGGCGATGCAGGGATCACCATCGCGCGGGCACTGGACGTGCCGGTGACCACCGGCGATGCCTACACGATTGATATGGCCGTGCAGGCCGTGCGCAAAGCGGCGGCAGAAATGGGCATTCCCATGGACACGGCCCGCGCTGCCGTCGTCGGCGCGACGGGCACGATCGGCAGTGTCTGTGCGGAGCTGCTCGCCGAGGAAGTGGCCGATCTGACGCTGGTGGGCCGCCGGCCGGAGACACTGGAAGCCGTCCGAGAGCGCTGTGAAGATGGCGCGCGGGCACAACTGCATACCAGCACGGACATTGGCAGTATTTACGAGGCCGATCTGGTGCTGACCGTGACCAGCGCCATCACAACCGTGATCGAGCCGCAGCATCTCAAGCCGGGGGCGGTGGTCTGCGATGTAGCCCGGCCACGTGATGTTTCCAAGCAGGTGGCCGCCCAGCGTGATGATGTGCTGGTAATCGAGGGCGGTATGGTCGAAGTGCCGGGGCCGGTGGACTTTCACTTCGATTTTGGCTTTCCGCCGCGCATGGCCTACGCCTGCATGGCGGAGACGATGGCGCTGGCGCTGGAAGGCCGCTATGAAGATTACAGCCTGGGCAAACGGATTTCACGGGCGCAGGTGCGCGAGATCAGCGCCATCGCAGCGCGGCATGGGTTCAAGCTGGGCTACTTTCGTAGTTTTGAACGCGGGCCGGTCACAGCGCAGCAGATTGCCAGCGTGCGCGAGCACGCCGCGGCCAGCCGCCGCCGCTGGACAGGCACGCCCTCCTGAAGCGCCCCGGCGTAAGGTAAGATTTTCTAAACGCTTCTAACCAAAGAGAGTGTATATATACCGGGGCGATATGCTTGGCGGGCCGCGATCAGGCCCGCTGAAGGGCGGCAAATCTGCGTAAACCTCAGCGAATCGCGCCCCTGATAGAGGCCAATGCAGCCGGGGCGGGGGGCCATGTTTTGTTAGAAAGCGTTAGGATTCCGTTTGCCCGTTGGTAGCATCGGCGCCATTTCATGTGTATAGTATAGCCATAGTGATCGGTTTTTCGTGTGGGCCGTTTGACGCGGCGCGGCCCGTTTTGCAACCTGGTTTTTGATCTGAGGGCTGGCCCTATACGTTGGGGAGTGATGCTATGAGCAAACCCAAGATTTTGGTAGTTGAGGACGACGTTGATATCTCTAACATGCTGCGCATTTACTTCAGCGGCCAGGGATACGATGTTCAGGTAGCTCCCCGTGGTGGTGATGCGTTGAACTTCACCCGCAAGCAGTTACCACATCTGATCGTGCTGGACATCATGCTGCCGGATATGGATGGCTACACCGTCTGTAAAGAACTGCGGACGACCACGCGCACCAGCCATATCCCGATCATCTTCCTCACGCAGAAAGATGAGCGGAGCGACAAGATCGCCGGGCTGGAGCTTGGCGCGGATGACTACATCACCAAGCCGTTTGACATCGAGGAGCTGAAGCTGCGTGTGCAGAACGCCATCCAGCGCTCCGAGATGATCTCATTGACCGATCCCAATTCCGGGCTGCCCAGCGGACGGCTGATCGAAGATCAGCTTCGGCACCTGATGCGCACGCCCGAAAACAACACCTGGACTTACATTGACTTCAAGATCAACCAGCTTGAGGCCTTCAAGGAAGTCTATGGCTTTGTGGCGGGCAATGAGGTGCAGCGTTTTACGGCCCTGCTGCTGGGAGAAGTTGTGGATGAGATGGGCACGCCGAATGATTTCATCGGCCATCCCGGTGGGGATAATTTCGTGCTGATCACCCACACTGAGGACCCGGAAGCCCTGAAGAACCGCACGGTCAGCCGCTTTGAAGATGAGGTCAAACAGCATTACTCGTTCATTGATCGTGAGCGCGGCCACATGATCGTCCAGGACGCCGATGGATCGGAGCATCAGGTGCCCCTGATGACGCTGTCCGCGGGGATGGTTTCTGCCCGTAACCGGACGTTTGCCGACATTCGCGAGATCACCGAACTGGCTGCCGAGGACCGCCGCACAGGCTCAGCCACGGTTGAGGAATACGAGACCGAGTGGTAATTCTGACGGTTGTTTGAGCTGTTAAAGCATATACCATGACTCTGGCCCTTTACCTGATTGTTGCCGGCACAGTGCTGTTGGCGGGCGTTTATCTGATGCTCCGCCAGCGTCGGCATTCGCCCCCGTCACAGGATCACCCGCCTGTGCCCGTCAATCTTGCCAGCAGCAATGATGCCATCCTGCTGGCGAGTGGTCACGGGCGTATTGTTTTTGCCAACGAACATGCCAGGCAGTGGTTCGGCATCAACGGCGGCGAACCCGACCTGGAGCTGATGGCCGATCAGGTGCGCCCACCGGATACCTTCCGTGAGATGTTTGCCGCAGAGGGGCGGGCGTCCTTCCAGGTTGGCCCGCGCCGTGTGGAAGCGATTTCCCACTGGCTGCCGGGGCGGGAAGAGCGCCGCATGGTGGTGCTGCTGCGTGATATGGCCACCGCCCATGCCGCGTACGGCCCGGAAGCCATGCACTCCCTCGTCGCCCTGAGCGAGATCAGCGAGGTTGTCCGCCGCGATGCCCCCCTGCCGGAGACGCTGAATGCCATCCTGGACAGTCTGCATCAGGCTGTTGCTTTTCAGGCCGGAGAAATCGGCCTCTGGGAGCAGGAAAGCAGCACACTGCGTCCACTGGCCCGCCAGGGTGACCAGGAATTTCTGCGGGCGCTGGAAAATGTGGGCGGGGTATACCAGGAAGGTGCGGGTTACGCGGGATGGGTGGCACGCTATCGCCAGCCTCT
>JALSTC010000754.1 GCA_026983935.1 Ardenticatenia bacterium | reverse complement strand
ATCCGCTGGCCCTGCTGCAAAAGGCCCGCGAAGGGATCGCAATTGCGCAGATCATCAAAGAGCGCCAGATCAACATTGTGCATACAACCAGCCTATCCGCACATATCGCCGGGCTGATGGGGTCAAGACTGGCGCATGTACCGGTGCTCTGGCATATACATCTGTTTTATCCCCGGCTTCTTTACCGCTTTGCGCTTCCAGATCGGCTGGTTTTTGTGTCTCAGGCACTCCTGAAAGATGCCTTCCCTGGGGAAACCATCCCTGATAGGGCACAGGTCATCTACAACGGGGAAGACTTCTCCCACTTTGATCCTTCAGGATCGCATCATGACCTCCGGACACAGTTTGGCTTTTCTCCAGGACAGCCGATCGTCGCCATTGTTGCCCAGTTACGACCACTGAAAGGCCATCAAGAGCTTCTACATGCCTGGAAACAAGTTGTCGCCCGCTGCCCAGAAGCTCGCTTGCTCATCGTAGGCGATGAGGTTGTCAGCCATGGACAGCAAGGACTGTACCGCGCCAAATTGCAGCGGTTGGCAGAAGAATTGGCCATTGCAGACAGCGTGACATTCACAGGCTTCCGGCGAGACATCACAGACATCTTATACTCAATCGATATTCTCGTATCAGCCTCCTACATTGAAACAAGTTCTCGCAGTGTCTTAGAAGCAATGGCCATGGAAAAAGCCATTGTCGCCACCCACGTAGGCGGCGTGCCAGAACTGGTATCACATAACGAGACGGCATTGCTTATACCGCCCCATGATATCCCTGCGCTGGCGTCGGCGATTATTCGGCTTATAGAAGACCCTGAGTTGAGAAAAGAAATGGGAATCAACGCCCGGCAGCAGGCGTTGAGGAGATTTTCAATCCAAGAACACATCTCAAAGGTGCAAAATCTTTATCTGCAATTGGCACCCCGAACTTGAGGATACAGGTTATGACGCGCGGCGAATCTATCATCGTGTACACAGATGGCGGCTGTAATCCTAATCCTGGCCCGGGCGGCTGGGCAGCGATTCTCCTCACACCCGAGGGCGATGAACGAGTGCTATCGGGCGGCGATCGCGACACGACCAATAATCGTATGGAATTGACAGCCGCCCTGCAGGCCATCACCGCCACGCCGCAGGGCAGCCAGGTAATCCTGTATACTGACTCGCAGTATCTACGGAAAGGCATTACCGAATGGCTCCCCAACTGGCAGCGCCGGGGATGGAAGAAACGCGACGGTTCCCCCGTACTCAACCAGGACCTGTGGCAAGCCCTTGTCGGTGCAAGCCAGCGCCGCGATCTGACATGGCGCTGGGTACGTGGCCATGCCGGTAATCACTACAATGAACGTGTCGACCGCCTGGCTCGCGCAGCAATTCCCCGGATGCCCACTACAGCCCCGGACAACGCTGCAACACGGATTTACCTCCGGGTTTCCTGCGTCGGCACTACGGGTGGATGGGCTGCGCTGATTCTGGATGGGGCAGACATTGTGGAACTCCATGGCCGCGTCACTTCGACAACAAGCAATCGGCTGATACTGCAAGCCGCCCTCGCAGCGATCGACCGCACGCAGAAAAAGGTATTGGCCATCTACACCGCAAGTGATTATCTCTACAAAGGCATCACACAGTGGGTTGATGGCTGGCGAAAACGAAGCTGGGCAACTTCAACCGGCACGCCGGTAAAGAATGCCGACCTGTGGAAACAACTGCTGCAGCGCTGCAACCAGCGCCAGATCACCTGGCAGTGGATACGGGACGACCACCCACCAGAGTATAGAACCCTGCGCAAGCTGGCCACCGATGCTCGAAAAGGCAGATTCAATTCTGGCATGTAACGCCATTTGCGTTATGATTCTGCCCCATGAAGACCATAAACTACTCCCAACAAGAAACCAGAGTCTGGCTGGCCAGTACAGTGCTGGTTCTGCTCTTGGCGCTTATTCTCGCCAGCACATCCGCCCCGGCAGCAGGTGCCCCGGCAGCACAGATGACACCGACCAATATCCTGGCTGAAGCTATTGGTGAAGCCAATCTACGTTCCGGGCCAGGCATTGAGTATAGTCTGCTGGGAACCATCTCTAATGGCACACGATATCGAGTCTTCGGTCAACATGAAATCTTCCCCTGGCTGCTGATTGAATATCCCCCTGCCCCGGAAGGTAAAGCCTGGGTCTTCGCTGACTTAGTCTCACTGAATGTACCGCTCGCGCAGGTCCCTTATGTAGTGGAAACCACACCGAGCATTTTGCCAACAGCAGCGATTACCTTAACTCCGACGATCGATCAGCCAGTGAGTACCGTTGTACCGGAAACGGCGGTCAATCGGGTTTATATTGAGGCCCAGGACGAAGTTAATGTCCGCTTTGGGCCAGGCGTTGACTATCCCCGAATCGGGCGGCTTATTCCCGGTCAGCAGTATGTCGCCACTGGACGCCATGCGCTGTATCCCTGGCTGCAGATTGAGTTCCCTGATGCGCCAGATCGAATTGGATGGGTATTTACCGACGTCGTGAATATCAGCGGTGATGTTTATGCCCTGCCATTGATCACAACTGAACAGATCAACTGGCCCACGCTTACACCCACACCGCCGTTCGTGGTCACTGGCATTCCCCCCTGGCCGGATGCGCTGACACCGCAGCCCGCTCAAAGGGAACCAGTCAACATGCAGGCACTTGGCGACGACATTCTCGCGTACCTGCTCAGTCTTGGATTTGCACCCGAAGAAGATCGCTTCGGCTCGGTATTCGTTCTGAATCTTGCAACAGGCGAAAGCATCTCGCTGGGACGGGATATTGCCTACAGCGGGATGAGCCTGATCAAGATTCCGATTCTGGTTGAATACTTCCGACAGACCTACAGCCCCCCGGATGCAAGAGAGGCTGAATTGATCGCCAATACTATGGTTTGCAGCGGGAACTACACAGCCAACGAGCTTTTGTCAATCATCGGCGACGGCAACCCGTTTGCAGGTGCTCAACAGGTGACAGATACCATGCGCCGGTTGGGACTGCTCAATACTTTCATCGTCGCGCCGTTTGTTATTGGCGAGCCTGAACAGCCAGCACAGCCAGTCACCACACTCCAGACTGAAGCCGACCAGACTCGTGCAGCACCCGACCCTTATAACCAGTCCACGCCAGAGGACCTGGGCTGGCTCCTGGATGCTGTCTATCAATGCGCCGTGCACGAAGAAGGCCCATTGATAGAGCTATTCCCGGAGCAGTTTACACCAACCGAGTGCCGCCAGATTATTGAGGTGATGAGCGCCAACCAGATCAACGTGCTGACCGAGGCCGGTGTTCCCATTGGAACCCGTGTAGCCCACAAACACGGCTGGATCGCCGACACGCATGGTGATGCGGCCATCGTGTTCACGCCGGGTGGGGACTATGTGCTGACGATGGCCCTATACCAGCCAGACTGGCTGCCTTATGAGCTGTCATGGCCGACAATGGCAGAAATTGCCCGGCTGGTTTACAACGCATTCAATCCAGAGTCGCCCCTGGAAGCGATTCATCCGGCCACTGTGGATGAGACATGCGATCTTACAGGCAGCCCGCTGCTCGCAGCATTGTCTTCTCCGTACCTGCCACCGTTGGAGTGATAAGCAACAGGTGCAATACCAGAAGCATCCTCACACCGAACTATTCCTGGCTGGCCAGAATGCTTTGCGCCTGTGTCAATGAAATCCCATGAGGCAGCTCGATACCGGACGCCAGTGCCGCCAATGCACTCCAAATAACATCAGGGGAAGTGCAGGGCACCCCCACCGTTTCAAGACTGAAACACACAAATCGCTGGATGAGGCCATGCTCAAGCCAGCGGCGCAGCCACAGTATTGCCAGCACATCCGCCCAGGCATCCAGCACCTGACGCTGTGTTTCCCTCAGGTCGCCTGCATTATCTATGATCACATCGGCCGCTGCCAACTTTGCCTCTTGAGGGTTTTGTGCATCTACTCTGGCAACGGCCTGCTCGCGGGTAAGGCTGCGCGTCGCAATTAAACGTTCAATTTGCTGCTCACGCGGAGCATCCACAACCCAGACAGCATCCACGTGATCTTTCAGCTCGCCTTCCAGTAGTTTGATCGCTTCAATGACCACAACACGTTTCTTGCTGTCCCGAACCATCTGCTCAACGCGGTCTATGACAAGTGGGCGGAATATCTCCTCCAGTCTGTGCAAAATGGCAACGTCCCGAAAGGCCCTCTCCGCAAGCTTTGCAGTGTCCACATGCCCATCTGCTCGCAGTACCTCTTCCCCCAACAACTGCACCAAAGCATCATAACCAGGTTGGCCCGGTTCCCGCAGATCATGCACCAGATTATCCGCATCTATCACCTGGGCACCAAGACTCATCAGCATTGACAGCACCGTGCTTTTCCCCACAGCGATATTACCCGTCAATCCCAATACCAGCTTTTGGCCCCAATACCCTGCCAGAGCCGCCTGTTCATTCATACTTTTAACACCATCTTGCTCCTGCCGAAGAGCGCTTTCCATCCATGGGTACTGAAAGTGAATGGTTCCCTTCTCAAGAACCAGCAGCTTACTGGCAATCAGGGCATCCAGCAGGGCATCTGCACGCATGTTTTCCATACCGGAACCTTTTGAACACGGCTTGAACACTACTGCCCAAGACAGGCTTGTATTTCCTATACCGGCAAGGTTACAATGTCATTGACAGCATATAATACACTTGGACTGTCCCAAAACCCATGACTACAGACAATCGGTATCCGCCCGACGACAAAGACGATATCCTTCACACTTTGCGTACAGAAGCCGTTGAGGACTTTCTGAAAACGGTTTACAAACTGCAACGCCAGCATGACCCAGTCCCAACATCGCTGTTGGCCCAGGAATTGGGCATCAAACCACCTTCCGTGACTGAAATGGCAAAGAAGCTGGCCGATCACGGCCTGTTGGAATATGAAAGATACAAGGGACTGCGCCTGACCGAGCCGGGGAAGCGCATCGCGCTAGAAGTCGTCCGTCACCACAGGCTGATCGAAATGTACCTGACTGAAGCACTTGGCTATTCATGGGATGAGGTACATGAGGAAGCCGATCGGCTGGAACATGTGATCTCCGAACAGTTTGAGGCCCGAATCGCCAAAGCGCTGGGTTACCCAAACCACGACCCGCATGGCGATCCTATTCCGGCCCTCGACGGGACTGTCCCGGTGAGGGAAATGGCATCGCTGGCAGAAATCACACTGAACAGCAAATGCCTTGTCAGCCGTATTACGGATCAATCTCCTGATGTGCTCAGGTATCTTGCCGGGCTGGGGCTGGTGCCGGGCGCTCAGGTCGTGGTCACCGCGCGCGAACCCTTTAATGGCCCTGTTCATGTGCGCGTGGAAGACAGCGAAGCTGTGCTTTCCTATGAAATTGCAAGTCATATTTTCCTGACGTCTGTGGTTGAGTGAGAGAAGACCAACAAGGAGATCGGCCAGAATTCACCGATCTCCTTGTTAATTCGCCTTTTGCTGCCTTCGGGGGAAAGCCCCTAGCCTGCTGCCGGCATATTGCTCTTGGCTGCTCTCAACGCTTCCAGCACTTCTTCCACACTGCTAAACTTGAGGCGCGGACGCCCGACTGCCTTGCCACGCTCCTGCTCCAACCTGTCAATGATCTTCCAATCATCAAACGTGATGTAGTCCGGCTTACGTTCCGCCACCAACTTCTCCACCGCTTCGGCCTCAGGAGCAGAGGGTGACAGCAGTTTACCGGCGGCAAGGTCTTCCAGAAGCATCTCCACCGTCTCAAGGGCATCCGGACGGTTGGTGCCAATAACACCACTGGGGCCGCGCTTGATCCATCCAACCACATATTCACCGATCACCTGTTGACCGTCATCACTGTAATCGGTCAGTACGCGCCCCTTCTCATTGGGTATCGTCCCCCAACGATCATAGAAAGGCACCCCGGGCAGTGGAACGCCACGATAGCCGACTGAACGGAATACCAGCCCAACAGGAATCGTCTCATACTGATCTGTGGGGCGCGGCCTCAACGTGCCATCCTCGCGTTCGTAAAGTTCGTTCTTGACCAGTTTGATCGCTTCCACACGCTTCTCACCGATAAACTCCACAGGCGATACCAGGAAGCGCATGATCACCTGCTTGGGTTTGCCAGTGGGCTGGCGTTTGGAGTACTCGGTCAGGATTTCGACGTTTTTCTCTGCTTTGGGATCCTTTCCTGTCTCAAGATACGCCTTGCTCAATGGATCAAGCTCAACTTCTTCCGGCGCAACGATAATATCCGCCCCGGCCATTTCGCCCAGCTCTTTGATCTCGGCATTGGTAAAGGCCGCCTGCGCCGGGCCTCGTCTACCCAATACATAGATTCGCTTGACATTGCTCTTCGCAAGTGCCTCCATGGCGTAGTCAGCAATGTCCGTCTGCATGAGTTCTTCCTGCGTACGAGCCAGGATGCGGGCCACGTCCATCGCCACGTTGCCAACGCCAATGACGGCGACACTTTCCTGAGTCAGATCGAACTGTCTGTCCCGAAAATCCGGGTGCGCATTGTACCAGGCAACAAATTCCGTCGCCGAATGGCTGCCCGGCAGGTCTTCCCCGGGGATATTGAGCTTGCGATCACTTTGTGCCCCAACCGCGTAGATGATGGCATGATAATGCTTCACCAGATCGTCATGGGTGACGTCCTTACCAAACTCCACATTGCCGTAAAAGCGGAAGTTGGGCTTGGAGGCGATCCGTTCATAAAGTTTGGTCACCGATTTAATCTTCTGGTGATCGGGGGCAACACCGCCTCGTACCAGGCCAAAAGGAGTCGGCAGACGCTCAAACATGTCAATTTCAACATGTAAATCCGGCTGCTTTTCCAGATATTCAGCCGCGTAAAATCCGGACGGTCCGGAGCCAATGATCGCCACACGCAAGGGTGCTGCTTCTGTGCCAATTTGTGCCACTGTTAGACGTCTCCTTTATGCTAGTTTTCGGTTTTCTGCCAATTAAAAGACAGACGGGCCGCAAAATCACGGCCATATCATCAACTGTTTAGATGCCAGAGTGCGGCCCCCCGTTTCAGAGCGCCCCCTCATACTATCACTACTAACCGATCTTGCCCCAAAGTGCCAGCGATATTGTTCCCCAACCCCTACGCGGAGTGTTACTTTTTGCGCCGCCTTGATCACTCGTAGCGCAGGACATTCATCGGCTTCTCTCGGGAAGCGCCCCAGGCTGTTAGGATCGTGGCAAAAAGCGCGATGCCTACAGCAAGAGATAGCAAAATGACGACTTGCTCACCTGAAATACTCTGCTGAAACACTTCCACACGGCCACCAAACTGCGTAACCATCCCAATA
>JALSTC010000753.1 GCA_026983935.1 Ardenticatenia bacterium | reverse complement strand
GTAGGACCGTGTCGGGATTCAGCAGCAGCGCATAGCGCGGCGCTTCTTCGCCGTTCTTCCGGCCAAACCCCAGCACCCGCAGCCCCAGATTATTGGCATAAGGATAGCCGCCGTTGATCTCGCTCTCGATCACCGCCGCCTGCGGAAACGTCGTCCGCACCATCTGTGCACTGCCATCGTCGGAGGCATTATCCACCACCACCACGCGGAAAGTCACGCCTTCACTGGCATAAACCGACTCCAGGCAGCGGCGCAGCAGGTCGCGTGTATTCCAGTTGACAATGACGATCCCCAGGTCAGCGGCCACATATTCCTCCCATCAATTTTACCACACGTACCACGTTATCCGCCGGAAGCGGCAGCCGTGGGCAGCGTGCGCAGCGGTGCGCCGCGCAGGGCCGCCCGCATGGCCTCGCGATCGTCCCAGGGATACTCGATCTCGCCAAAGCACATGCTCTGTTCGTGCCCTTTGCCGCAGCTAATCACCACGTCCCCCGCCCTGGCCATACTGACCGCTCGAAAGAGCGCCTCACCGCGATCGGGAACGCGGAAAAACGTTTCCCCCTCAACACCTCCCCCTGAACGGCAGCCCTCCGCCATCTCCGCCAGAATCGATTCCAGCGGTTCGGTGCGCGGATCCTCCGCCGTCAGAATGGTGCGGTCGGCCAGTTCGGCGGCGATTTCGGCCATCATGCGCCGCTTGGCACGATCCCGCAGTCCGGCACTGCCCACCACACAGATCAGACGCCCCCCAGGCGCGACCAGTGAACGCGCCGTCTGCAGGGCCTGTCGGAGGGAGTTGGGAGTGTGGGCAAAGTCCACCAGCGCCAGAAAGTCCTGCCCCTCGTCAATACGTTCCATGCGTCCCGGCACAGGGGCCGCCGCAGCCAACCCCTCCCGAATCGCGGCCAGCGGCACACCCAGCGCCGACGACGCCGCGATGGCGGCCAGCGCATTAGCGACATTGTAGCGCCCGACCAGGGGAGACCGCATCGTCAGGCCGCCAACGTTGAACCGTGTCCCCTCCGGCAAATAGACAATACCCGCCGCATGGAAAACTGCCTCTGGCGAATCGAGGCTGTAGGTCAGCGTCTGCTCAGCCGGGATGCGCCGGAAGAACTCCGCCGAAGGGTCGTCAGCATTGATCACAGCCGTCTTGCGCTGGCCCGCCTTGCGAGCCGATTCGCTCAGGCGGCGGAACAGGATCGCCTTGGCGTCGCGGTACGCTTCCCAGGAGCCATGATAATCGAGATGCTCGTGGGTGATGTTGGTCAGCACGGCCACGTCCACATCCACGGCGTCCAACCGTCCCTGGGCCAGCCCATGGCTGGTCGCTTCCAGGATGCAGTGTGTCAGCCCTGCAGTGATCATCCCGGCCAGATAGGCCTGCACCTCCGGCGCGGTGGGGGTGGTGACATGCAGGCCGGTTGGCATTTCGCGGTCGCCCAGCACCGCGCTAACCGTACTGATCATCCCGGCGCGAATACCCGCCGCCTTGAGCATACTGTGCAGCAGCGTTACCGTGGTCGTCTTGCCATCAGTACCCGT
>JALSTC010000752.1 GCA_026983935.1 Ardenticatenia bacterium | reverse complement strand
TGCCGGTTTCACCGAGCGCTATACCACGCACCGCATGGGCATGGCGCTCTGAGCGGCGATCAGGGGGTTTCGTCGTCCGCGGCAGACGTGTCCGGATGAAGCCGCTCGATCTCCTGGCGCAGCAGCGCCATTTCCTGAGCAAGCTGTTTGTTCTGGTCGGCCAGGCGCGTGAGCACGGTGCTGTAATAGAGCAAGATCACCAGGAAGAAAGCCACCGCCACGACAAAGAGCACCGTCGGGCGGAAGATGCCCGTCAGTTCGGCGATCAGATCAAGCGGCGCATCCCATACGCTGAGCAGGATCAGCGTCACCGCGGTGACGATCCACAGCAGCGAGTATTCTTCACGCAGGCGGCGGCGGCGCACCAGCTCCAGCACGGTCAGCAAAATGATCACCGCTGCGCTCAGCCCGAATATCATCTGACGATTCATGTGTGCCCGCCTTTACCTCTCATCCGGCCTGCCGCGCCGTGGCCAGCAGACGGTCCAGCACGGCCATGTTGCGCACGCCATCCTGCGGCGGGAAGCGCGGCGGGCGGTTGTTCAGCAGCGCATCAGCGAAGTCCTCCGCCATCAGCGTGTAATGGTTGGCCGCGGGGATGGTGATCTCGTTGTAGCGGCCGCCCTGCCAGTGGCGGATGGTTGTCGGCCTGGTCGGGTCTATGCCGAACCCTTCTTCGACCAGAATCCGCCCCCCCGATCCGCGAATCTCGTAGCCGTGTTTGAGGGAGGTGCGCAGGCCGGAGTCGAAATGCCCCAGCACGCCGGAAGGAAAGCTCAGCAGGCCGACCAGCGACTCATCCACGCCGGACTGCTCGCCAAAGCGGGCCAGCGCCCGCACATCGTCGGGTTCCTCGCCGGTCATCAGGCGCATGACATTAACGCAGTAGCAGCCCACATCCCACAGGCCGCCGCCCGCCAGCGATTGATCCAGCCGGACATCATTTTCGCGCTGCACCGTGAAGGTGAAGCTCGCCTCGATGATCTGCATCTCGCCCACTGCTCCGCTCTCAATCATGGCCATGACCCGCTCCGTCTGTGGGTGGAAGCGGTACATGAATGCTTCCGCAAAGAGCAGGCCGCGCTGTTCAAAGGCCTCCACCATCTGCTGCGCTTCTGCGGTGTCGGTGGCCAGCGGTTTTTCGCACAGCACGGGCTTTCCAGCCTCTGCCGCGCGGATGCTCCACGGCGCATGCTCACTGTTGGGCAGCGGGTTGTAGATGGCGTCAATATTCGGGTCCTGGAGCAGGGCTTCATAGCTGCCATAAGCGAGGGGAATGCCCAGCTCCGCCGCGTAAGCCTCCGCCCGTTCCAGGCTGCGGCTGGCGACGGCAGCCACCCGCCCATTGCGTGACTGCTGTATGGCAGGAATCACCTTTCTGCCGATATTGGCCGTGCTGAGGATGCCCCAGCGGATGTAATCAGTCATGCGTCAACTCTCCTCTAAAAAGATAGCGGTCAGCGGCTGGCGACGAGCGCCTCGCCTGTGACTCAAGTCACAGGCTGAGCAGGAGAAGTCCACTGAAGTGGACTGGTTTTCCGGAAGGTGGACGCCCTATCAGCCCTGTCCGATTCATGGAGCTTAATTCTTCAATTCGGTGCTGACGCAAGGGTCGCCCCTACCGGTAGGGCGTCTACCACATCGGCGATTCGCACGCCATGGCCGAAACCATTTTTTAAGCGCCATAATCCGCGCTGAAAAGCCCGCCTGCCTTCAGTCCGGATTGATCCGGACTTTTCCCTCCTCAGCCTGCAGGCGATGGGTCGCGGCCTGTCATGCCCTTCACCGCCCCCCTACTGGTAGCGCAGCTCCTCCAGGCGGCGCATGGCCTCGGCGTATTCCTGCTCCAACTGTGCCGCGATCTCCGCCAGCAGATCATGCCCCCGGCTCTTCGCCAGTTTATCTTCCAGCATAAACTGCATCAGGTCGCTGTGAATCAGGTTGGTCCGCTCGAACTGCAGATCGGTGATGCGCCGCCGAAGCTGCGCGTTGATCTGGCGCAGTTCCTGAAGCTGGAGCGCCGCCAGCGGCTCCGCCGGGCCGCCAGCGTCCGGCTGCTCGGCCAGCATCAGCAGCGTGGCAAGGTCACGGGCGCTGTAGGCTTCGTTGATGCGGGCCATCAATTCGGTGCGGTGCGTCCGCTCGGCAGGGTCGGCGACCAGATCGGGATGAAAACGGCGGGCAAGCTGACGGTACAGCCGCTTGAGATGACGCTCGCCCTCGGTCAGGTTCTCGTCATTCAGGCGCGGGCGTGAGGAATCGCGCACGTCCGGCTGTGTGGGATTATCACGCGGCACCTGCCATGTGCGGCGGAACTGCTCCTCCACCGGCACATAATCCGGCGGCGGCTGCCAGTCCGATTCCAGGGGCCGGTAATCGCCCAGCGGATGCGACTCCCGCAGCCAGCGCTGCCGCTCCAGCTCGGCGATGGCCGCCCGGACGGCTTCCAGGCGGGTGTTGACCGGCCCGACCACGCGGTCATAGCGGGTCTGAAATTCGTCAAGGCGGCTGCGCAGATCAAGCACTTCTGCTTCCAACTCGGCCAGCGCGGCCTGTTTTTCCGCGATTTCCGCCTGAAGCCGGGTGATATCGTTCATGAGCACCTCTCGCGGCTCTCCCGCACCGCCTCAGCAGGCGCGTCCGGCGGCGCACGCAGCACGTCCAGCAGCAGAGCTAAAAGCACTTTGCTCATATAATACACCGAACGGAGAGAAGTGATCGAGGAGACGCCGCCGCCGCGCTCGCGCATGATCACCGGCGCTTCCTGCACACGCACTCCGCCCCGGTACATCAGCACACGGGCTTCCGGCTCCGGATAGTCATAGGGATATTCCCGCGCACAGAAGGCGATGGCCCGGCGGTTGGCGACCAGAAAGCCGCTGGTCGGGTCGGTGACGACCTCGCCGGTGATCGCGCCGATCACGCGGGCCAGCAGGCGGATGCCGATGCGGCGCGGCAGTGTGCCGCGGTAGCCGCCGCCTTCCGCCAGAAAGCGCGAACCGATGATCATGTCGGCGTCGCTCCGCAGCAGGGCGGCGATCAGCGGCGGGATGGCGGCAGGGGGGTGCTGGTCGTCGCCATCAATGCGCACCGCCAGATCGTATCCCTGGCGGCAGGCGTAAAGAAAGCCGGTCTGGACGGCAGCACCGATCCCGATGTTGAAGGGCATATGCAGCGTCACCGCGCCCGCGGACCGGGCAATGGCGGCGGTGTCGTCGGTGCTGCCGTCGTCAATGACGCACACATCCGCGCCGGGCACATGCTGCCGCACCTGCTCCACCACACGGGCAATGTTGGCCGCTTCATTGTAGGCCGGAATGATCACCAGAACGCGGAAGGCTGCGTCCTGCCCCGGCGCAGGTGTGGCCGGATCGGGGTGAGCGGCAGCGGACGAAACCACCGTCCTAAGAAGAGGCATGTTCACGGATCACCGTTTCGTACAGCATCTCATAGGCATCGGCCACACGCCGCCAGGTGTACTGCTCCTCGATCAGCGCACGTCCGGCTGCCGCGATCCGGGCACGAAGCTCGTGATTTTCCAGCAGATGGATCGCCGCTTTGCGCACTTCCGATGCATTCCTGGCAAGGATGACGTCTTTGCCGTGCGTGACGTTGATCCCATCGCAGCTTAACGGCGTCGCCACGACAGCCGTCTGCATGGCCATGGCCTCCAGAATCTTATTCTTGATGCCCGCCCCCAGACGCAGCGGGCTGACGTACAGCGCGGCATTCTCAAAGTAGGGCCGCACATCCGGCACGCGCCCGGTCACACGCACGCCCGGCCTGCGCCCCAATTCCTGGAGCTGCGGCGGGGGGCTGGGGCCGACGATCACCAGCTCCGCCTCCGGGATGGCCCGCCGCACCGCCGGGAAGATATCCCGGATCAGGCTGAGGGCGGCGTCCACATTCGGCGCATAGGCGTAATTGCCGGTAAAGAGCAGGCGCGGTGCGTCCGGTTCGTAGCCGGTGGGGACGAAGTGCTCAATATCCACGCCGTTGGGGATGACTGCCACGCGCAGATCGGGGTTGAGCCGACGCAGCGTCCGGGCATCCAGATCGGAGACCACGACCACACGCCGGGCCGCATTGAACATCCAGGACTCGTAGCGGCGGGCGGCCATCAGCCGCAGCCGGGCGAGCAGCCGCTCAGCGGGACTGGCAGCACGCGCCAGCGCCCGTTCCAGGTAGAGCGTATAGCTTTCATAGGGCACATGCACGATCGGATAGCGGCGCAGCAGGTCACGGAATTCGTAGACATGGACGCCGCCGAAAAGCTGGACGACGTCATAGGCCCGGCGGTGATGTAGCTGCGACTCGATCAGCTCCCACATCTCCGGGGACCAGCTCCGCGACTTGTGCGCGGGGAAGCGCCGCCCCTTGAATATGGCCCGCGCCAGCAGACTCAGCGGGCTGCGCATCGGCTCCTGCACCAGCCGCACACTGCGAAAATAGCGCTCATAATACGGAATATCGGCCAGGTCTTCCGGCTGCTGGTAAAAAGCCAGCAGATCGATCTGGTAGCCGCGTTGGGCAAGCTGGCGGACGATGTAATAGGGGATCAGGCGGTCGCCGAAATAGAGGGGATACGGCGGACAGCGCGAGATCAGCAGGATTTCCCGGCCATGTGTATTCGCAGTTGGCATCGTTCTTCCACCCGCTTCTGTCCACCGGGGCATCAGCGCCCGGCTCCTGTACCGCCGGGCAGGAACTTCTCCGGCATCTGCTCGAACTGCTCCTGAGCGCGGCGGTAATCGCCCGGATTGCCGATATCCAGCCAGTAGTCGCGGCAGCGGTAGCCCATCACTTTTTCGCCGTTCGCCAGCAGCCGCTCCACCAGCTCCGGGAAGTCCAGATGCTCGCCGCGCCGGATGTGACGCAGCACCGACGGCTCGTAGACGTAAATGCCGATGCTCACCGGGTAGACCTTCTCCGGCTTTTCCAGGTAGCCCGTGACCGCGCCGCTGTCATCCATCTCGATCACGCCCAGATCAATGGGGATGCGCTTGTGATAGATGCCGATGGTCAGGGCATTGCCGTTGGCGCGGTGAAAGGCGACCATCTCCGCGTAATTGAGCGAGGTCAGCACGTCGCCGTTCATGACCAGAAAAGTGTCATTCAGACCATCAATCAGCGCCAGCGACCCCGCCGTGCCGAGCGGCTCCCGCTCCTTGACGTAGGTCAGGCGGACGTCCGGCAGGCCCTCATTGGCCGTCTGGAAGTAGGCCTGGATCAACTCGGCCAGGTAGCCCACCGTCAGCACAATATCATCAAAGCCATAGTAGGCAAGCTGGCGGATGATGATGTCCAGAATGGGCCGGTGGCCCAACGGGACCAGCGGCTTGGGGAAGATGGTCGTATAGGGAGCCAGGCGTGTGCCCTTCCCTCCGGCCAGAATCACGGCTTTCATCAGATGGTGTACCCCGGCTTGTAGTGATCCAGATGCGCGGCGATCCAGTCAATCGTGCGGCGCAGCCCTTCCTCAAAGGGAATACGCGGCTCCCAGCCGAGCACCTCCCGCGCCAGCGTGTTATCCGCCCACAGCCGCCGCACCTCGCTCTTATCGGGACGCATGCGCTCCGTCTCCTCAGAGAGCAGCCGCACATCCCGCCCGGTCAGGCGGATGATCGTCTGCGCCAGATCGCCGACGCTGATCTCGAAGTTGGAGCCGATGTTGAACACGCCGCCGACCGCCGCGTCATTTTCCACGGCGCGGATGTAGGCCTCCACCGTGTTGCCGACGTAAGTGAAGTCCCGCGTCGGGGAGAGCGCCCCCAGATGCACCTCATCGCCGGTGAGCGCCTGCGTGATGATCGTCGGGATCACAGCGCGGGCGGACTGGCGCGGGCCGAAGATGTTGAAGGGGCGGATGGTGACGGCGGGCAGATTGAAGGAAGCATGGAAGCTCTCCACAAGCTTGTCCGCGCCGATCTTGCTGGCGGCATAGGGGGACTGGCCCTGCAGGGGGTGCTTTTCGTCAATGGGCACGTAGCGGGCCGTGCCGTAGACCTCGCTGGTAGAGGTGTGCACCACACGCCCCACGCCCAGGTCTTTCGCCGCCATGAGCACGTTCAGCGTGCCCATGATGTTCGTCTCGATCACCTCGCGGGGGTGGCGGTAAGAATAGGGAATGGCGATCAGCGCGCCGAGGTGGAAAACGGCGTCCACACCCTCGACCGCCTCGCGGACGGCTTCAGCGTCGCGCAGGTCGCCCGCCACGATTTCCAGCGCGTCCAGCGTCTCGGGGGGGATGTCCTGCAGCATGCCGTAGCGGTTCTCGGAGTTATAGCGGATGAAGCAGCGCACCCGGCAGCCGTATGCCACCAGCCGCTCCACCAGATGGCTGCCGACGAATCCCCCTGCGCCCGTGACCAGCACAGGCCTCGATTTCAGTTGCATCCAGCACCCCGTTTCCGGCCATCCCTCTGCCGCCTGCCCCGCCTGTGACTCAAGTCACAGGCTGAGGAGATCAAGTCCACTGAAAGTGAACCGGGGGCGTGTGGAAGTGGATGGCTCCGAATTTTCCATGTTGTCAGGCCGCCCGATGTTAGCGAGTCCCACCGGGATTGTCCAGCCCGACCAGTGCCGCCAGCACTTCATCAAAACGCGCCGCATAGTGCCGCACGTCCAGCGCCCGCAGCACATGCACCCGCCCGGCCCGCCCCATCCGCGCCCGCAGGTCGGGATCGTCCAGCAGTTTACGCACGGCAGCCGCCAGCGCGTCCGGGTCACGCGGCGGGACGAGGTAGCCCGTTTCGCCGTCAAGCACCGTCTCCGAGGGGCCGCCCACGTTGGTGCTGACCACCGGCACACCGCAGGCCATCGCCTCCAGGTGGGCCATGCCGAACGATTCGAAATCCGAGGCGCAGACCAGCACGTCCGTCGCCCGCAGCACGCGCACCAGATCGGCAGTGAAACCGGTGAAGATCACCGACCGTTTGAGGTGCGGATCATGCTCGACCGTCTCCAGGATGGCCTGTTTGTGCCGGTCGCCGACCGCGCCGTCGAGCACGTTGTCACCGACGACCAGAAAGCGCGCATCGGGGTATTCCGGCGCGATGCGGGCGGCCATGCCCAGAAAATTGAGATGCCCCTTGATCGGCTGGAAGCGGCCCAGAATGGTGATCACCGGCGCGTCCGGCGTGATGCCCAGCCGCTGGCGCACGGGACTCCCGTCCACGTCCGGGCGGAAGCGATCCACGTCCACGCCCAGATGGCGCACCTCGACCCGCTCCGGCGGCATGAAGGGCGGATCGCCGAGAAATCCGGCTTTCGTCCAGCCCGAATCGGCGAAGATGTGCGCCGCCTGGCGGAACAGCCCGCGCTGCCAGGGGCGCGGATGCGTCCACTGCCCATGCACCATCCACACCCAGGGCACGCCCGTTCGACGGCAGGCGGGGGCCACCA
>JALSTC010000751.1 GCA_026983935.1 Ardenticatenia bacterium | reverse complement strand
GTCTCCTTATAATTCTCCTGATGGTCACAAACCAATATCGTCGGTATGATTGCATGAACATTTCCAGGCTACTATAATAATTCAAACCTCTACACTGTTTGTCTCGATCGCGAAGCACTTTGAATACTACTCACTCCATTTTCAGGATATTCCTCCATGGTTGACACACAAAATCTCGGCAATCTCCCAGAATCCCCCCAGGGGGCGTCACTTCAAGCGGGCACCGTCCTTCAAAATCGCTGGCGGATTATCGGTGTGTTAGGGATTGGCGGGATGTCCTCAGTGTATAAGGCCCGCGATCTCAGATTCCCTAATGTCGTGCGGTACGTGGCTGTAAAAGAAATGCTGAACCTGGTTACAGACCCACAGATACGGGAGATGACACTCCGAAACTTCGAGCGGGAAGCTGATATCCTGGCATCCCTGAGTCACCCGGCGATGCCAGAGATCTACGACTATTTCCCCAGGGGAGATCAGATTTATCTGGTCATGGAATTCATCACCGGAAAAGACCTGGAGGCAATTTTGAATTCCGTTCCTATGGAGCGAATCTCCGTAGATACTATACGCAAATGGGCCATTGAACTATGTGATGTGCTGGCCTACCTGCATGAACATGAACCGGAGCCGATTATTTTCCGCGATGTCAAGCCTTCAAACGTCATGATCGATCAACACGGCAACGTGCGCCTGATTGATTTCGGCATCGCCAAGGTGTTTGAGTCAGGGCAGAAGGGCACGATGATCGGCACAGAAGGATATTCCGCCCCGGAACAGTATAAAGGCGAAGCCACGCCATTGAGTGACATTTATGGCATCGGTGCAACCCTCCATCATGTTTTAACGCGCCGCGATCCCCGCCTCGAGGCACCTTTCAGTTTCGCCGAGCGTCCCGTCCGCCAGTATAACCCAAAGGTTTCCGCTGAATTCGAAGCCATCATCATGCGTGCCCTGGCATACAATCCCACTGAGCGTTTTGCCTCAGTACGTGAGATGAAAACGGCACTAGAGCAGCTCAGCCGGCCAGGCTTCGGCAGCGTGGGCATATCTTACGGCTCTGCTGAGGATGAAGAATACCTGGAAGAAGGTGGTTCTGTCGTCCCTATCTGGAAGTTCCGGTGTGAAGACGAAGTACGCTCCTCCCCGGTCGTCCACGGCGGGATCGTCTACGTGGGGGCTTACGACACCAATCTATATGCTCTGCAGGCCAACGACGGTTCGTTTAAATGGAAGTTCGCAACAGAAGGTGGACTGGCAGCATCCCCAGCAGTCGACCCGGATAACAACGTGGTCATCATCGGCTCTGAAGACTCGGTAATCTACGCCGTTGATATGCGCACAGGACGCATTGTATGGACGATTATGACCGAACGCCCCGTACGCTGCACAGCGCGGGTTGCGCTAGGTCACGTCTTTGTTGGCAGTGATGACGGGAAGCTCTACGCTGCTAAATCAGGCAATGGGCGCGTGATCTGGAAGTACGACGCAGGGGCCCCTATTCGCTCACGTCCCTGGGTAACAGATGAGTACATCATTTTCGGTTCGGAGACAGGCGAAGTTGTGGGGCTTGATCTGGGCGGCACGCCCAAGTGGCGCTTTAGAGCCAGACGCGGGGTCACATCCTCGCCAGTCGTCCATGAGGGTGTTGCCTACGTTGGTTCCAACGACTGGCACGTTTATGCAATTGACATCAAGACCGGCTACACTATCTGGCGTTTTCGCACCCAGAAACCAGTGTGGTCATCACCGGCCGTTGACGCCGATACGAAAAGCTTGCTGGTCGGATCTGTTGACGGCAACCTGTATTCTCTGGACATTGAAAGCGGCAAAGAACGCTGGCGCTTTACCACTGAGAGTCAGATTACATCATCCCCTGCCCTGGGAGATGGGACGGTCTACTTTGGCGGCATCGATCGTAATGTTTACTGCATTGACGTCAAGACTGGCAAGCTACGCTGGAGTTTCACAACCGAAGGCCCGGTGCCATCCTCGCCTTGTGTAGCGGACAGCGTTGTTTACATCGGTTCATCCGACAACTATGTTTATGCATTAACTGCGTAACCGGAATGCGGAGAAAAGCACAACAATGAATGTACTGCGCCGTCTGCTCGGGCTCACACAGACCGAGACAACCAAAGTCTCTCCGGATAACACGTCAGCCACAACTGTTGATATGCCTGACAGCTCAATGCTGGCGGACACATTGCCATCAGAGTCTACTCTCATTCAAGAGGAGAGCGCCGCTACTGTCCAGGAAAAACCCGGCTTTGGAGCCACGCGCCAGCTCCCCCCCCTCGAAAGTGCATTGACCCGCCCCAACCAGCATATCACTTATGGGCAAAGCACTGACGTCGGCATGGTGCGCAGCAACAACCAGGACTCCCTGCTAACGTTTTTCGCAACCCAGGGAAACACGGACAACATGCCTGATTTTGGTGTCTTTATTGTGGCTGATGGGATGGGAGGGCATCACGACGGCGAGAAAGCATCGGCCATTGCGACAAGGGTATTGGCAGAAGAAGTTACCCGCAAGATATATTTACCGATGCTGCAAGGAAACAAGGAAGAAACTGATGCAGCGCAACCCACGATCTCAGAAATATTGGCAGAAGCCGTCAGGACTGCGAACGATGTTGTCGTGAAGTCAGTACCGGAAGGCGGCACAACCATTACCGCGGCAGCGATCATCGGCGATCTGGCATACATTGTGCACGTCGGAGACAGCCGGGCTTACCTTGTTACCAAAGAATACGGTCTGGAACAGATCACGCGCGATCATTCCCTGGTGCAGCGGCTGATCGAGCTCGACCAACTCACTTCCGAGGAGGCATCTCAACACCCACAAAAGAATGTCCTCTACCGTGCCATAGGGCAAAGCGACAATCTGGAAGTGGATGCCATCACCCGTCGTCTGCCGCCTGAGTCATACCTGCTGCTCTGCAGTGACGGGTTATGGAATATGGTTTCTGAAGAACAACTGATGGACATCATCATGAATGCAGAGTCTCCACAGGAAGCCTGCAATCGCATGGTAGCAATTGCGAACGAGTACGGTGGGCCGGACAATATCTCAGCCATACTGATACAGATTCCCGACTGACACACTGATGGGCTAAACTGGCCCAAACCTAACGGCAAATGTGAGCGCAGAACCGATGAAAGCCCTACAAGACTACTATGCGATGCTTGGCGTTTCACCTGAGGCAACCCCAGAAGACATCAAGGTTGCCTATCGTCGGGCTGCGCGCCGCTTCCACCCAGACACAAACGCCAATCCCGGTGCAGTAGCGCAGTTCCGCGATATCGCAGAGGCCTACGAAGTATTAAACAATCCCTCTGCACGGGCCGAATATAATCTTGCTATCAGGCAGCGAGGGCTTCCGCCGCCGTACTTTGACATCCGTGTAACCCCCAGTAAGCGTGCATTGCGCCGCCTGCCTGAGCCCCAGGTACTGTATCTCCTGGTCGAAATCATACCAAACGAACGTTATGCTGAGCAGGATCAGCGGCAGGTGCCCCTGAATCTCGCATTGGTGATTGACCGCAGTACTTCCATGAAAGGGCCACGGCTGGAACGAGTCAAGCAGGCCGCACATCGCATCATAGAGAATTTGAACCCCGACGATATTCTATCAGTGATTTCTTTCAGCGATCGGGCGGAGGTTGTTGTCCCGGCAACAACCATAGACGAACCAGCCACGCTCAAGGCTGTGGTAAGCACCATGCAGGCCAATGGGGGCACAGAGATATTTCAGGGACTTCAGGCCGGTGTCAAGCAGTTGGAACAGTCACTCAACCCCAAAAGTGTTAACCATCTGATTCTTCTCACAGACGGACACACATACGGGGATGAAGAGAAATGTCTTCGTCTGGCAGAAGAGATTTCCCAGCAGGGTATAGGTATCAGCACGGTCGGAATTGGCCAGGAATGGAATGATGTTTTCCTGGACAAACTTGCTTCAAAAACAGGCGGTTCGTCAACGTACATTAACGCACCATCGGCCATTGTACGTTTTCTCAACGAACGGGTGCGCAGCCTGGGAGCCGCATATGTTGAGCGTCTGCGTCTGTCTGTTGCACCAGACTCAGACGTTGTGCTTGAAGATGCTTTCAGACTTGTCCCCCACCCCCAGCCGCTGCCCACAGATAAAGAGTATATTCCACTGGGTAGTCTGGAAAAGAACAAATCCATAAGTGTCATCCTGCAAATCCAGATGCCCGCATTACCAGAGAACAGATTCCGAACCGTTGCACGCATAGATATAACCGGTGATATTTTGCAGGACGGATACCGGGGCTACAAGGTGGTCAGTGATTTCTCGATCGAAGTTTCTGATGAAGCACCGCAGGAGAATCCGCCAACTGCAATTCTCAATGCACTTGGCAAGCTAACGCTTTATCGCATGCAAGAAAAAGCGATGGAAGCACTCTCCACAGGAGATGTCAGAGAAGCAACGCGCCGATTGGAGAACCTCGCTACGCGCCTGCTCGAAAATGGGCAAGAGTCTCTGGCCCGTGCAGCGCTGGCCGAGGCACGACGTGTTGCACGCACGGCTATGCTGTCTGACGAAGGGCAAAAAGCATTGAAATATGGGACACGGGCACTCCTACTGGAACTGCCCCCACCCTCAACGAAATAGTCAGGACGGACTTATCCGGAGTATGTAAGAAATGCAGGCGGCGGTCAATCATCCAGAAAGGTTTTATATACGATGAGAATATGCCCATACTGCGGAAGCCGTAATCGTGAAGGCACCATGTTCTGCGAGGAATGCGGACACCCGATCTTTGGGGAGGGAGCGGCTGAAGCAACCAGGCAGTTGCAGAATGCACCCGACGAGTTAGGAATGAAAGCGACCTGGGGCACAGCAAGGCTGGGTAACAATACTTCCATCATCATACACATCCGGGACGCTGAGGAGCCGATCATACTGCAATTGAACCGAGAACTCATACTGGGGCGGCTCGACCCTACCAGTGACACCAAACCTGATCTTGACCTGACCCCCTTTGGAGCACTGGAAAAAGGGATATCGCGTATGCACGCCACGCTGCAACGCAATGAGGATACACTCACCATCATCGATATGGGCAGCATCAACGGCACATACCTGAACGGCCAACGGCTGACGCCACAGCAGCCACGAATTTTGCATGATGGAGATGAAATCCGTTTGGGGAAACTGGTGCTGCATATCTACTTCCAATAAGCAGTCTCCTCAGCGGGATAATGAACACACACTGCGTAATCAGGCCTTCGTAAGGAGTTTTGTTCATGGCTATTTCACTGATACTGCACATCGCTGGAGAAGATTCGATCGTTGTTGAGGTGGAGGAACTACCCAAACCCACCGACCAGATTTTGATCGGGAATAACCCGCGATATCGCGATGGCAAGGAAGTTCGGAATATCCAGCCAGAAGTCAATACAGTGATCTATCCATGGTGGCGCATCAATTTCATCGAGGTTCTACCTTCCGAGCAAGAAGAGGAAGTCTTCGGCTTCTACCGCGAATAACCGCCGCTATAAGTGCGAAAGAGAGCCATATCTAAATGACCGGCCAACTTCCACGTTCCGCCCCCAAACCGCCCAAACGTATTCTCGTCGTGGATGACGAGGCGCGTATGATCGGCTTCATTCGAATGAACCTGGAGCTTGAAGGATTTCAAGTGCTGGAAGCCCATAACGGTCTTGAGGCGCTTGAGGTCATTCGTACTCAGCTACCAGACCTGGTCATCCTTGACGTCATGATGCCGGAATTGGATGGTTTTGAGACACTTCGCATCCTGCGCGAGTTCTCGAATATCCCGGTCATCATGCTGACAGCAAAAGGGGAAGAGGACGATCGCGTCTATGGATTAGAGTTGGGCGCAGATGACTACATCACCAAGCCATTTGGCCCTCGCGAACTATCCAGCCGGGTGCGTGCGGTCTTGAGACGCGCAGAAATGCCAGCCAGCACCCCTGAAACTGCCATTCTGAAAATCGACGACCGGCTCAGTGTGGACTTCAACAGACGAGAAGTTATCGTCAATGGTAAGCACATCAAACTCCGGCCTACAGAATACCGGCTGCTCTATCACTTGATTGAAAATGCAGGCTGGACCGTTCCTCATGAACAATTGCTGGCTAAAGTATGGGGCTATGAATACAGAGATGAGGCTCACTACGTACGCCTCTACATCAACTATCTTCGAGAAAAAATTGAAGAAGACCCCTCCAATCCCAAATATATCCTCACAGAACGAGGGGTAGGCTACCGCTTCGTAGACTTCCGCCATAAGGGAAAAGAGGCGGAGGAGGCAGATTCGTCAACTAGCGAAAACAACAACGCGAATTAAGCCGTTGTTTACCCTTGAGACAGCGAGTACAATAACTGCAAGGCGTTCTGTTCTTAAATTTCTGGTATTTCCCCAAGGAGGGCCACGTGTCCAGGGTGTATAAGGTCATCGTGACGGGGCCGTTTAACTCCGGAAAAACCGCTTTTATCAGCACGATCTCAGACATTGCCGTTGTAACTACCGAGCGAAAAATCACAACAGAAGATCGAGGCATCAAAGCGGAAACTACCGTGGCCATGGATTATGGGCGCGTCGAACTGGACGGCAAGGTTCTGCATTTGCATGGCACACCGGGCCAGGCACGTTTTGATTTCATGTGGGAAATCCTCGCGACTGAGATGAACGGTTTTATTGTGCTCGCAGACAGCACCGATCCACCGTCCTTCCCGGAGGTTGCAGAGTTAATTGAGCTCTTCTCTAGTTTCCAGGCAGTCCCCTACCTTGTTGCAGCCAACAAAACCGACCTTGACGGCGCAGCGAGTCTCTCTGAAGTCCGGCGGGGAACCAAAGCAGGAGCGGACATCACCGTCATGCCCTGTGTGGCCACGCAGAAATCCAGTGTGCGTCAGGTACTTCTGCAAATCATAGAACTGATTGAAAAGACAGCGCCTTCCTGAAGCGATTGCCCAGGTCGGAAAAGTACTCGCAGGCCAAGGGGCACTTTTTCATAGCGGCGGTTCGATTCGTTCATCCAGGCTGTGCCCCCAAACAAATACCACGCGCAAAACCCTCTGCACGCTTCTACGTATTCAATACCAGATACACCATGCGAGAATAACATTCAGGAGGATAATCCATGCCACCTTTCACGGACTGGAAGCCACTGCGCAAGCAGCTAGGTGACCTGCGCAAACACGTAAACCGCCTCCTGGAAGATGGTCTTGCAGCCGTAAGCGGCCCGGAGCTTGCCATTGACATGTACGAAACGGAAGATGCTGTGATAGTCAAGACAAGTCCCCCTGCAAATGTTAAGGCGGAGGATATTGAAGTCTCCATTACAGGGAGTATTTTGACGATTCATGGTACAGTGCAGGACGAACCAGCGGAAGATGTCGTGAACTACCTTCGCAAGGAAC
>JALSTC010000750.1 GCA_026983935.1 Ardenticatenia bacterium | reverse complement strand
GGGGTCACCGTCGGGCTGGAGGCCGGGGTGCGCGTCGGGGGGACGATCGGCGTGCCGACCGGGGTCGGCGAGATGATCACCGTTGCCAGTTGGCGGGGAGCCAGCAGCTCCGGTGGCGGCGGTGGCGGCGTCGCCGGGCTGCAGGCAGCGACCACACTCAGGAGCAAAACGGACAGGACGGGCCAGAAAGCTTTACACACGACAGCAGGCCCCTCTCGCGTCATTCGGTATCTTCATACTCACTCAGGAAATCCTCGGCTTCTTCGCTGTCCGCGGAAAGCTCCGCCAGATAATCATGCACCCCTTCACGGATGCGCTCATCGGGATGATGCAGCGCCTTCTTGAGCGACTGAAGCACTTCATCGGCATCATAGGCTTCCAGCCGCTCCGCCGCCAGATCGAGCAGTAAATCCGGCCCTTCTTCTTCCATTATGTAGGCCGCCAGTGCGGGGATGGCGCTTTCGTCCAGGTTCTGGAAGAACTGGTCGAGCATTATCTCGATATCGCCGTCGCCCATGTCCTCGTCATCCCAGATATTCTCACCCAGTGTATCCAGCAGCACCAGAAGCGGCGTTTCCAGCCCCTGCAGGATTTCGAGTGACACGGCAGCCATGTCATAATCGCCCTCGCTCAAGGCACGTCGCAGGGCCGCCAGCTCGGTGTACTGCCGGGAAGTCAGTTCGGCCATCATATTCCCCCCACCCTCGACTACATGGACCGTGTACTGCGAATGACAGCCGCCAGCCGGTACAGTTCCGCCAATTCCGGTCTGCCAGCAGCATGAAAGCGCCGGGCGGCCTCCTCGCCTGGAATCGATTCTACAACGGTTATCTGTTCGGCGTCTACCGGATTTTGCGGTCTACCGACGATTTCAACCTTGCCATAGCCCGCAAGGATGTCAAAATTCGGGTGTGGCAGATGGGGGCGGTAGGGTACCGAAGCGGAGGAATGGCAGTGCCATACGCCCAGCAGTGAAAAGCTCACCAGCCGCGCCCCCGCCTCTTCCCGCAGTTCGCGGCGGAGGGCCGCCAGGTAGTCCTCGCCGGGTTCCAGCGTACCGCCGGGAATCTCCCACATGCCATCCGCAAGCCGGATCAGCAGCCAGCCTTCTGCCGTGAAGGGGACAGCGTGCACGCTGTTGATCTGGTCGGCAGGTGGCGGCGTCTCGCGCAGCTCGAATCGACCCTGCACAGGCCCCCATTTGATCGGCTGCAGGAGCAGGTGAGGAAAGTCGGAGGGGTGAATCAGATCATGCATAGGTCATCCGGCAGGCCCATTAACGACTGGTGGCAGCATAATAGCACCCGGCAGGCAGCCGCGCCATACCCCGACTCAGCGGCGGTTCAGGTTGCGGAGGGCGTAGAACGTCGTGAACAGCAGCAGCAGAATCGGCAGAAGCGAGAGCACGACCACCGTCGCCAGTTGCCACGGCGGCTCCGAAAGCACCGCCGCCCAGTCAATCTCGCTGGCATCTTTGACCAGCGAAGGCACGGACACCATCGAGAGCAGGATCAGCATGATAGAAATGGTCAGGCCGGTGCGGTTTTCGGTTTCCTCACGCTCCC
>JALSTC010000749.1 GCA_026983935.1 Ardenticatenia bacterium | reverse complement strand
CCGATGCCGGGCCAAAGGCACTGTCATCGCAGTAGATGGTGGTACATTGGGTGTTACCAGTTGGCGTAACAGCACCGAGTCCGGGGACTTTGTTTCCATAACCTTGCCCGGAAATCGTGGCGAATAGTGATCGCTTGTTCCCGGGCAAGGCCGTGTTGCACTCATGATGGTTTTCGATCTGTTACAAAAAGTGCCAGGCCCAGGCCTGCCAGCAGCAGCGAAACTGCACCGCCCACCACCAACGCGGTGTTATTGATCGTGACTTGCGTCCATGCGTCAGAGGTCATGTCCGCCAGATTTGCACTCGTGTCGTTCGCCAGCAGTGCCAGGGCCTCCGGGTTGGGCAGTGGTAGCGACTCGCTCAGAGCAACCTCAGCCGGTTCTTCTGCAGCAGGCTCTGTAGTGTCTTCCTCAGATGTAGCCGGACTGGCCTCTGTATCAGCGGCTTCTGCATAGCTTGCGGTGTCATCACCTTGCAGAGCCACCAACGGATTTGCTGTCTCTCCTGTATAGATTTCGCTGTCATCTCCCTGAAGTGCCACCAGTGGATTTGTGAGTGCCACGCTCTCCCCGATGTAGATTTCACTGTCGTCCCCTTGCAGCGCAATCAGTGGATTTTCCACCGTGCTTTCCTGCCCGTAGATCACCTGATCATCGCCTTGTAGAACCGGAGTCGGGGTGGCTCCACCCTGGGCATTGGTCGGCGTGAAGCTCAGTACTGTCAACAGCAGGGTCAGCAGAATGCCAGTTGCTATAAGCGGCACCCTGGGCGTTTTTCTCCCGTTATTCATCATCGGCCCCTTTCAATATCCAGCGTGTCGCTGTGATGTAGATGAGCGCAGCGGTGCCAAGCACAATACTAAAGATGATTCCGCCGCTGCCGGGGGTATCAACACCTTTGATGAGGAGATCGGCGATTGCTTGCAACCAGTATAGATTCATCGCTCAATGTCCCTTCGGCATACCTGCCTGCCGGTATTTGCAGGCGGGGCAGTAGTTTTCGGTGAATTCCAAAAACGCGGGTGGAAACTCGGCTTGCAAACGGGCACGCACCAGATCGAGTTCAGCACGAGTCGCGATCGCTTCACCGCAGCCTTTGCAGTGCACCCATGCGCTGGCTGCTGCAATGCATGGTTCGGGATTCCCCCAATCAAAATGGAGCGCGTCCATCACACAGGTGTTGATGCAGGCCTCGCAGTGAATGCAGTCCTCTGGAGTGATGCGCAGGCGCACGTCCACATTGTTGTCTTCCAGGGTCAGCGCGTCCGTCGGGCAGACGGGCACACATGCGCCACAGACCACACAAGAGTCGCTGACCTGAATCGACCAGATTTGTGCCGTTGCCTGTGCGGCGGCAGTGGTATCAGGCATGACCGGCCTCCAGCGCGTCGCCGTAGCCGGGAATCTGCTCCGGTGCTTCGGCGTGTTCTTCTTCTGCCTCGTCTTCCTCAAATCCGTGGTAGCCATGCAGCCCCGGAATTTCCTGTGCTGTTTCCCAGACCGGGATGATCGGGAATACCTTGGTGAAGAGCATATACAACAGAGCCATTCCTGCGAAGCAGGCCAGTGTGATAGATATTTCTGCCGGGGTTGGGAAGTACAGTCCATGCCCCAGATCATATCCCAGGCGTGGGTAGGTCTCGGATGGCACGATCACGATGAAGCGTTCCAGCCACATGCCGATGTTGATGATCACACTGGCCGTTACCAGCCAGCCTATGCTCCGTTTGGCTTTGGTCAGGAGGATGACCAGGGGAATGAAGAAACAGAAAAATGCCATTACCCAGAATGTGGCGGAGAATTCTCCGAAGAATTTGGCAATGATCACACTCATTTCTTCGGAGGTGTTGCCGTATATCACGGTGAGGTGTTCGACGCCCATGAAGTAGGACCAGGACAGGGCAAGGGCGATGAGCAGCTTGCGCATGTAGTTGAAGAATTTGAAGGAAAGCACCTCTTCCAGGTGGAATTTCCAGCGCAGGACGGCCATGATCATGATCGTTGCTGCCGAGCCGCTGAAGATGGCCCCGACCAGGAAAAACGGCCCCAGGATGGTCGTATGCCAGCCCGGCTGGAGAGTCATCCCAAAGATGAAGGAAACGACGGTATGGACGGTGACGACCAGCATGGTCATGAAGATGGCCATCGCCCCCAGGATTTTTTCCAGTCGGCGGTATTTCTCTGCGCTGTGCTGCCACCCCAGGGCGAGCGACCGGTACAGCCGTCGTCGCCAGGCGGGTGCATCGTCCGGGAGTGTATCACGCAGAATGGCGATGTCAGGCAGCAGAGAGAGATAGAAGAACACCACGCTGCTGAACAGATAGAGCGTCACTGCCGTGATGTCCCATAGGATGGGCGACATAAAGCGACCGTAGATGATGGTGTTCAGCACACGATCCAGACGCCCCATGTCAATGAGGATGCTCCCCGCGCCAAACGGCAGGCTGAAGATGGTAATGGCCTCCGCTGCACGGGCCAGCGGGACGCGCCATTCTGCACCTACCAGCCGTAGAATGGCAGAGATAAATGTCCCGGAATGGGCCAGCCCGATGAAGAACACAAAGTTGACGATGTACACGCCCCAATATACCGGGCGGTTCATTCCTGTGATCCCCAGGCCATTGATGAATTGATGGATGTAGACGAACAGTCCCCAGAGCGCGATGGCACTCAAGATCAACAGGATGCCGATCTCGCGGCGGGAAAATTTTCGCGTTGGTGCCAGGAGTAATTCCTGATATTTATTGCGCGGCAGTGCCATTGCCTAGCCCTCCTTCAGGTAGATCACTTTTGGCCTGGTGCCGAGTTCCTCCAGCAGGCGGAAGGCACGGCGGCTTCTCGCCAGTTGGCTGACCAGGCTGTCCGGATCGTCCAGATCACCAAAGAAACGCGCCTTACCCGTGCAGGTTTGCACACATGCCGGCTGGTAGTCCGAAGCGCGGAATTCCCGGCCTTCTTCCTCTGCCAGTTGTTCCGCTTTGTGCAAGCGCTGGATGCAGAATGTGCATTTTTCTACAATACCGCGTGCGCGTGGCGAGACTTCTTCGTCGGGATTCAGGTGGCGTGCGATTTCCGGATTCCACTCTGGCGCATACCAGTTGAAGTACCGCACGCCGTAAGGGCAGGCCACCGTGCAAAAACGGCAGCCGATGCAGCGCTCGTAACGCTGCAAGACCTGCCCGCCGGTTTCATCGGACTTGTATGTCGCCTGCACCGGACACACTTTGATGCACGGCGGGTTGTCGCAGTGCTGGCAGGGGCGTGTCAGAAAATCTGCTCCGGTATCTTCCGCTGCCAGTTCTGCATGACTTTCAAGCGGGAAAACCTCATTCCACAGAATCGACCGCCCCAATTCCGATTCCTCAGGCGAGACAACGGGCGTGTTGTTCTCCATCCGACAGGCCACCGTACAGGCCTGGCAGGCCACGCATTTATCGAGGTCAATGACCATTCCCCAGCGTGTCATGGTTGATTTACTCCTCCGCTTTGTAGACTTTGACGCGCGTATTGCTGAAGGCCGCTGTCCCGGCCAGGCCGCTTTCCGGCGGCAGGAGAGCGTTCGGATTTGCGCCGCGTCCGTTGGCATAACGGCCATTTGCCGTGTGCCCCTGTCCATCCGGAATGTTGACCACTTCCGGGTGGTTGCTGTGGACGATCTTCAGTCGGGTCTTCACCCGGCCAAACGGCGATTCCACCCATACCCGGTCGTTGTCGGCCAATCCCCGGCGCGCGGCTTCCTCAGCGTGCATTTCTACCCAGCCATCCCACCGGACTCCGACGTGCATCCCGATGATTTCTTGCAGTGTGGGCAGGTTGGACGTGTATTCCGGTTCGCCCAGCGCCATTAGCTGGAATGAATTGAGAATAAACGGATATTCGTCCTCGTCGCCGTGATACGTGATCGGTTCGTAGTGGGGCAGCATGACCTCATCGCCTGTGGCTTTTATTCCGAGGTCTGCCGGGTTGATCCCGCTCAGGCGGTAGTACAGCTCACGTGACCAGAAATCGAAGCGCCCGTCACGGTAGGCATCACGTCTGTCTCGCCCGACGATGTACTGCCATTCTTCGCTCCCGCGCCCGGCAAAGGTATAAGGCCCATGGCCCCATTTACCGAGGCGTATCAACGTCTCCCAGTCGGCGTCTTCCAGCCCGCCGATGCGGTATTGCAGCAGATCGGTGAAGCGATCGTAAGGTAACGCCTGCCGCACGGGGCCGCCGAGAGCAGACGCCAGAATCAGCAGGATATCGCCTGTGTGCTGTGTGTCATGCAGCGGGGTGACCACCGGCTGCGACAGGCCGAAACCGGCAAAGCCCAGCCCTTCCCAGGGAACGTCCTGCCAGCGCTCCATGAATGTGTGGTCGGGCAGGATCAGGTCGGCATGGGCGGCAGTTTCGGTCATGAAGGATGAGAAGTCCACCACCAGCCCCACATTTTCCAGCGCATCGGTGAAGCGCTGTCCGCCGGGGGCGACGTAGGCGGGATTGACATGGTAAAGGAAGAGGGTGTCAATGGCGTAAGGTTCGCCTGTGTTGAGGTTGGCCCCCAGGTTTTGCAGCACATGCTCGGCCAGCGGATCGTTGTCGGCCCCGTCAATGCGGGGCTGTGCCAGGCCTTCGGCGGCGATGTCATCAACGAAGTATTCCGGCCAGGGGGCGAACGCCGGTTCATGCTGCAAGAGGAGGCCGCCGGGTTGCTCAATGTTCCCGACAAGCGCATTTAGAGCAGTGATCGCCATTGCCGTATAGAGGCCGTTGGCATCGCCGGTGTGCAACCCACCGCGAATGGGCAGCGTGGCAATGGCAGGGCGATTCTGGGCGAACTCACCCGCCAGCCGGGCAATAGTCGTGGATTCCACGCCGGTGATTTCTGCGACGCGGTCCAGATCATAGGCTTCGGAGAGGACGAGAGAACGAAAGCCCATATGACGGACGCCGTTTTCATCGTCGAAGTCGTCAAAGCCCATCGTATATTCGCGGACGAACTCTTCATCGTAGAGTTTGTTGCCCACGATGAAACGCGCGATGCCCATCGCCAGCATGGCGTCAGTGCCGGGATTGATCGCGATCCATTCGTCGGATTTTGCCGCCGTGACCGAATAGCGCGGATCAATCGTGATCATGCGGCTTCTGTTGGGCTGGCCACGCCGGGTATAGCTGATACCCCCGATGTACCGCTGGGTAAAGCGTCCGGCTTCCAGCAAACTGCCGCCAAAGTTGAGGATATACCGCGTGTTTTCCAGATCGTAGGCGGGCAGGGCGTTCACGCCCAGCGTGAGCAGATGCGCCGTTTTGACCAGTTGATGGCTGAGGCTGTCATAGCGGATCACGTTAGGCGTGCCGTAGGCGGCGGCAAAACGCTCGAACAGATCATTCATCTGGCCTTTCGTTTCGCCCAGGGCAAAGGCGAGACGGTGCGGTTCGCCTGCCTCGCGGAGGCTGGCCAGCCGCCCGGCTATTTCTGTAATCGCCTCACGCCAGGAAATGGGTTCCCAATCGGCGGGGTTGATCGAACCGGGCGGCCCAACCCGACGCAGTGGGCCGGGAATGCGGTCCGGGTGGTAAAGCATCTCCAGCGCTGCCTGGCCTTTGGGGCACAGCGCGCCCTGGTTGATGGGATGGATCGGACTGCCTTCCAGCTTGACGGCGACGCCGTCCACCACGCGCGCCTGGATGCCGCATCCGCTGGGGCAGGCCTGGCAGACCGACATGATCCGGGTTTCACCTCGCAAAGCTGTGGCGCGAGCCAGCCCGGCGGGCCGGTCAACGAACGCCTTCCAGCCAAAGGTCAGGCCGCCTGCGCCTGTGGCGGCCATGACTTTGAGCATGTTGCGTCGTGAAAGTTTCATTGCTGCGCCTCCCCGTTGTCCGCTGGCTCTTCCGGCACCAGATTGAAGATCGGGCCGAGCGCATCCAGTATTTCCACGCGAACGGCACGCCCTGTTGCCAGGTTTTGCACGTATAAAACCAGTGCTTCCAACTGGTCATCAGGCAGCAGATTTTCCGGGATGGCGGGCATGATATCTGGCCCGGTGCGGACCGTCCGTGTGATGAGTTCTGCGCTCAGAATCTCCCGGTTTAATGCGGGTGCATCGGTTGATCCTTCGCCCTGCGGGCCGTGGCAGTTGCCACAGGTGAATAGCTCGTAGAGCTGCGCCCCTCCCGCGAGGGCTTCGTCCGGGACGTCGGCCAGTTCGGGGGGGATTTCTACGGTTGCCTGCGCTTCAGGCTCTTCACCGGGCAGCGGTGGCACAACGTCCGGTTTGCCTGAAATGACCCACAGCTCGCCGCGCGGTGTGCGTGGGCCGCCGCCTGCCGGGTTGAAGTGGCAGGTTCCGCAGGGTTGGCCCGTGCGCGCTGCGTATTCCGGGTAAGCCTGCACGACCTGCCGGGGGGAGAGCAGCACCAGCCCCACAAGGACTCCGGCGAGCAAAAGCAGCAGCACGGACAAAGGAGCAAGGTGTTTTATCATTGTCGGTTTCTCCTTTGGTCAGTCCACCAGTGTGAAGGGAATACCGATCTCTTCGGTCGAGTGATCCTGATCGGTGTTGTCCATGACCACCAGGCTGAAGTAGTAGGTCTCCCCGGGGGTGAAAGTCACATCAACCAGGGTTGTGCCGTCCCAGAGCAGGGCATGATCGCCTGTGTCCAGGGCGCGCATGATCTCGACCGTCCATGTACCATCGGCCCAGACACCGCGTGCCTGAATGTCGGCGCGTGAGCCGTCAGGCTCGCGAAGAACGTAGCCGGGGACCGTATCTCCGGGCGTGAAGGCCATCATGGCGTCAATGGGCACAGCATCCACATCAAGCAGGAAGTGAGCGGCCAATTCTTCGCCTACACCCGGCGGGGTCGTGATCGCATCGGGATCGGCCCAGATATAGCCGGGAGCGTCTCCGGATGCTGTTTCATTGCGGGCGTAGCTGCTCAGGCCGGGGTCGGCGTAGCGGCCACCGTCATCATGCCCGCTGTATGGCCCCATCCAGCCGTCATCTACGTAACCCATCGGGTTGGTGCGTGCGGCTTTCCAGTTCCACAGGTCGCCGAATTCACCTTCATTGTTAAACCACATGCCGATGGGCGGCTCGCCGCTGTGGCAGGCGATATTGCAGCCGATGACATCAAAGCCTTCGATCTCCGTGATCTGCCAGAGGATGGCGAAGCGGTCTTCTTTCTCGCCGCGCTGCCACCCATCGCGGCTGTACGTCCATATGCGCCGATCAATGCTCTCTGTGTCATCCGGCCATTGCAAGACGATATAAAGATTGTCGTCATCGTAGACGGCCTGCATGGTGACATCCACCCGGCGGATCGCGCCGCCGCTCACGTCAATAACGGAAACATCTGTCTCGGCCCAGACCACATCATCCGCCACACCGTCAAGGGTCGGCGGGGTTGTGGTGCGATAGGCGTATACCTCGTTGTAATGCACTTCACGCTCGATTGCGGCGGGGGCTGATGG
>JALSTC010000748.1 GCA_026983935.1 Ardenticatenia bacterium | reverse complement strand
AATGATCACCAGGCCGTTGATCAGGTCACCGGCCAGCGAGGTGTGCGTATCTCCCAGCAGTGTACCCGTAGAAACGACCAGCGGCAGCAGCGTGCCGCTGACCGTGCCCACCAGCGCCACCGCCACCCCGACGCCGATCAGAAAGGCCATACCCAGGTTGCCCAGCCGTGACAGACGCGGTGACGCCTTCGCCAGCAGCAGCAGCCCGATCAACACCGGGATCAGGCCAAAGACGATCTGCCCGCCCGATGCCCCCTCGGCCAGCACCGTGCCGCGCAGCCAGGGCAGCAGCACGCCCTCCACCGCCACCACTGCGGTGAAAGCTGCCGCCACGCCGACGAAAATATAGACCGACAGGCGGTAAAGGAAGTTATCGGCCAGCAGATAGCTGAAGATCAACAGGGTCAGGATGAACCCCACCCACCCGGCAAGCATGTCAAGCGTCTCTGGCGTCACTGGTCTCGCCTCCGGCGAATGGCACGGAAGATATTTACAATTGCGCCCAGCCCGATCAAAGCCGTCGCCATGATCGCCCCCAGCCCCATGCTGTGCCAGCGGGCATCCCGATAGGCGCGATCCGGCTGCAGCACCCCCGATTCCTGCGCGGCGGCTTCACCACCGGCCTGCGGCGCAGGAGCGCCGGGTGTGGCCGTCAGGAAGACGCGCTGGGTCGGGCGCGGCGTCCGGCTGGGTGTCAGGGTCGGGCCGACCGTCCCGGAAGCCACCGCCGCCCCCGTGGCTGTAATATCCTCGGGAGCAAGCGTCGGCGTATCGGTGGCCGTTGGCGTCGGCGTGCTGGTATCGGTCGGCACGATGGTCGCGGTGGCGGTCGCCGTCGGCGTGGCCGTACCGGTGGGCGTCGGGGAAAGCGTGGTCAGGCCTTCGGCCAGCGGCGCAGCCGGCGTGCCCGTTGGCAGGAGCGCTGCCTGCTCGCCCTCCTCGGTCACCGCTGATCCACCGGCAGCGCCCGGCGGCAGGGCCGTCACCTGCGGCAGCGAGGCCAGCAGCACCCGATCGTAGGTGTAGGCGTCGCGGTATCCGGCCAGCAGCCCGATCAGCAGGCCCGCCTCAAAATAGGGCCGCGCCATCGGCTCCGCGCCCACCGCAACTGCCGCCGCCATCGGCACATCCACCATCATGCCCACCTGCTCCACCCACAGGCGGACGTCTTCGCTGCGTTCGGCCAGCAGCAGCAGCAAATCAAAGGAGATTTGCAGGAACTGCACATCGAGGTCGGTCGACTCGCCCCGGTAATCCACGGCAAAGATGCCCTGGTCAAGCGCATTGGTATCCACACTGGTGGCGATCAGGGAGCGCAGCCCGACCGCCCCGCCCGGCAGGTAGGGCAAAATCACGTAATCGTCGGGTGTGATCAGGGGATCATCGGCTGCGCGGCCCAACTGTGCCAGCAAAAATGGATCGTGCGCCAGCTCCCAGAGCACATCGCGGGCGTGCAGTGTGCCTGCGGGGTTGGTGCTGACAACCACAGGGCGTGCCCGCCGCAGAAGGATATGCATCAACAGCGTTTCTGCCAGCGAGTCCATTTCCCCGGCGGCTGTGGGGCCGTATTCA
>JALSTC010000747.1 GCA_026983935.1 Ardenticatenia bacterium | reverse complement strand
AGTCCGTTACCGGGATGCGTTATTTTTATGTTACTTTTACGTTTTGCCAAGATAATGCATACGAAAGTCTGTTATGAAAGAGTGATGAGCTTTAGTGGAAACTCGAGGGTAGGTGTAAAGGGAAAGATGCAGTTACAGAATACGGTGAAAACGGCGGTGCTGCTGGCAGCGCTGACCGGCTTGTTCATTCTGATTGGCTGGAGCATCGGCGGTCAGTCTGGTATGGTTTTTGCCTTCCTGTTCGCCGTTGTGATGAACATGGGAGCCTGGTGGTTTTCGGACAGCATTGCTCTGCGGATGAACCATGCCCGGCCGGTCAGCCCGGCAGAAGCGCCGGAATTGTATCAACTGGTGGGGGAACTGGCGGCGCGTGCGGGCCTGCCTATGCCCCGTGTATATGTGATCAACAGCGGTGCGCCCAACGCCTTTGCGACCGGGCGCGACCCACAGCACAGTGCGGTTGCTGTCACGACCGGGCTGCTGCAGTTGCTCAATCGTGATGAACTCGCGGGGGTCCTTGCCCATGAGCTGGCGCATATCAAGCATCGTGACACACTGCTTGCCAGTGTGACGGCGACGCTGGCTGGCGCAATCACGATGCTGGCACAGATGGCCCGCTGGGCGCTGTTGTTTGGCGGCCTCAGGCGCGACAATGATGACAATCCGCTGGCGCTGCTCGGCGGCCTGTTGATGGCGATTCTTGCGCCGCTGGCCGCGCTGCTCATTCAGATGGCAATCTCCCGCTCACGTGAATTTGGCGCTGATGCAGGCGGCGCGCAGATCATGGGCGATCCGCTGCCGCTTGCCCATGCGCTCGAAAAGATGGAAACGTGGTCAGCCACATACCGCACGATGCCCATGCATGTGAATCCTGCGACCGCGCACCTGTATATCGTGAATCCGCTGCGGGGCGATTTTGCCGAGCTGTTCCGCACACATCCGGACACAACCGAACGCATTCGCCGCCTGTATGCAATGGCGCAGGTGACTGCCTGACGCACCGCCGGGCCGGGCAGAGTCTGATCCTGCCCGGCGCTGTTATTTTCTGCGTCCGATCAGCAGCGTGCTGAAGTTGAACGGCCAGGGGGCAATGACACGCAGCACACGTCCCAACCAGTCGGCCAGCGGCGTTGTGCGGTAATAACCTGGCGCCCGAAAAGGGCCGCCCAGCCCCCAGAGTGTGAAGGCATGACTGGTCGGCTGGACCTCTACGACGACAAACCCGGCGGCCTCTGCCTCCCGAATCAGGTCATGCTGTGTATACGTACTTTCGTAGAATTCATCATTGGTGAGTCGGCCCTGGCCCTGCCGACTGCGTCGCCACTGAATCAGGCGATGGATGACATTGGGGTAGGGGATGGTCAGCACAAGGATGCCGCCGGGGCGCAGGACACGCGCCGCTTCCTGCAGCGCAGGTCCCATGCCGTGTTCGAAGTGTTCCAGCACACCGAAGGAAAGATATCCCGCCAGGGAGCCGCTGGCGTAGGGCAGGGCGTGCACATCTCCGGCCTGCAGCCGCAGCGTGGGATCATACTGGCGGGATTTTTGCAGGGCATTGAAAGCATAGTCCATGCCAATGACGTTGAAGCCCCGCTCGCGCAGGTTAATCACGGCGGCGGAGAGGCCGCAGCCTGCTTCCAGAATCACGCCATCGCGTGGCAAATGGCGCGTGTAGGCAGCGATGAGTTCCTGTGAGCGCGTATAGGTCAGCGCCTCCAGTTCGACCTCAATGCTGGCTTCATCCCAGATGTTTTCCCAGGTCTGACGGGTGGTATCGTAAAGCTTGGCCATACGGCGGTTCCCTTTTGTGTTGGTGCTGATATGCGCCTATTGTACCGCCTTGCTGCTGGCCTGCATCTGTGATTTTTGAGGTGCGCGTGCTTCTACTCAGAGGAAAAGTATATGGATTGAACACGGCCTGCTTTCGGGAGACGGGACGATTTTTTCTGGGCTTCTCAATCTGCTATACTGCATTCAGAGTCGTCTGTATACACAGATAAGAAGCGAAACAATTATGGAACACTTTACCCCGTCCGAAGCGCCTATCCATGAAACACAGCGCCTGCCCATTGCTCCACCCAAAAAAGTGATCGGTCGCGACCGTGAATTGGGGCAGACGTTTGCCCAGGTGCGGGCCGGAGCGGCAGTGCTTTTGTATGGGCCAGATGGTGTGGGAAAATCCACGCTGGCTGCGACGATCGCGGCGGCCTTCACCGCATTTCCCGGCGGCGTGCTCTGGTGGCCAGTGGATAACGAGCTGCTGGAACATCTGATTGTGCGGCTTGGGCGTGCGTATGGCGAACGGATGCTCAGTGACAGCCCGGAGCCTCTGGAGCATCTGGACGCGGCTCTGCAAATCTTAAGCCGTGACAATAAGCCGTTGATCGTGCTGGATGGCCGACTTGATCTCGATGTGGCCCGCGACTTTGTGCGCCGCGTGGCACTGGGTGTGCCGATTATTCTGGCTAATATAGAGGGCGGCGCCGGTCCCTGGACGCCGTTTTCCGTTGAACCGCTGAGCGATGACGATGCCGTTGATCTGTTCATCCAGGCAGCGGGATATGACCAGATTTCCAGCCTGATCCGCGCCGATATTCACGGTGTGTGCAATGCACTGGGTGGGCTTCCGCTGGCCATTATGCTGGCAGGGCGGCACGTCCGCGCCACGGATCAGACTCCTGGCGAATTCCTCGGCTCGCTGACTTCAGGCGGCGATGGGTTGCAGGTGATTCTGCACAATGTCTTTCATCAACTCCCGGATGCGCTGCGGGGTATGCTGCTGACGCTGGGCGCGACATTTGCCGGGCAGGCGTCAGCCGAACTGCTGGCACACCTGCACGCTGCTCCTTCCGAGACGGTGACTCGTGTTATGGACATGCTGGCCGTGCGCGGCCTTGTTCACCGGCTGCCCTGCCCGAAGATCACTCACTGCTACCGCCTGCATGAAGCAGTACATCGCTTTGCTCAGGCCTGGCTGCGGGATACCGGCCGTCTGGAGAATATGCGGGCGCGGGCATTGGAAGCTGTGACGGCTTATGCCGATCAATATGGTACTGCCGACCATGAAGCGCAGGCGCGCCTGATCGCTGAGATGCCGAACATCATGGCCGCCGCGCGTTATGCTGCCCGGCGGGATGACAGCGAGCCGGTGCGGAAACTGGCGGCGGTGCTGCAGGCAGCTTTTGGCGAGGCGGGTGGCTATGGCTATGAACTTCATCTGCTGAGCAGGATGGCCGAAGTATCGCCTGCCGCCTCCCTGGAAGAAGAAGCCGGGCAGATGGCCCTATTTGCCGGGGAATCGGCGGAAGTTCCGGAGGAGGAACAGCCACCAGCAGAGCAGGAGATGCTTCAGCATCCGCCCGCACCGACTGCCGAACCGGCTCCGAGCAGCATTGAGGCGGCAGTGCCGGAATCGCCCGCCGAAAGTCCTGAAGAAGAAGTGGAAAAGCCGCCGTTTCCGTCGCTCGAAGGTGGCGAGATCGGCGAGCTTCAAGAGCGGATTGAGGCGGCGCGGGCGGCAGGTAGACTGACCGAGGCCGGGGCGCTGCTGAACATCATGGGGCAGGCGCTGCTGGAACAGGATCGATTGGATGAAGCAGCAGAGGCTTTCGAGGAGTCGCTGGCGATTTTTGAAGATGCCGAAGACGCGGAAGGGATGCTTGTCGCGCTGGAAGGGCTGGCCGGGATCAGCCTGGATCGGGATGATCTGGACAATGCCGTGGTGTATGCTAATCGGGCAGTCAATCTAGCCGAACAGCGGCAGGATATGGCTCGACATGGTCATTTGCTGGCGCTGCTGGGAGATATTCGTCTGGAATTGGGCGACCTCGATCAGGCTGTGGAAACATATGTCAGCGCTATGGAGATTATCCGGGCGGTGGGCGATGAACTGAGCCTGGGCGTCGTGCAGACCAAATTGGGCAATACGTATATTGATCGGGGCGATCTGACGCAGGCTGTGACCATGCTGACCGAAGCGCTGGCGATCTTTGAGCGCGAGGAGCGTCAGGATTACCAGGGCCGCGTACTGGGTGATCTGGGGCTGGCGTACAGCCGTATGGGGCAGTGGGAAGAGGCCGAACGTTATCATCAGCAGGCGCTGGAAGTTGCCCGCCAGTTTGGGGATGTGGATGAGATGGAGCACCAGCTTGCCAGCCTGGCCTACATTGCACAGGCCCGGGGGGATCGTGAAGGTATGATCACCTGGTACCGCCAGGCGCTTGATCTGGCTTATCGTGCGGGGGAGACGGACTGGCAGGCCCGTTATCTGACGGTGCTGGGGCGTTTGCTGATGGATGATGTGTCGCAGGTTGCCACTGCCGTCAGATTGTTGGACGAAGCCAACACACTGGCCCCGGACGATGAACGCGAACGCTGGCTGCGGCGTGCCCGCAAGCGTCTGGAGCATCTTGAGGAATCCGGCATTGCTCAGGCCCCGCAGCCGGAGAGCATTCCCCGGTGGGCGGCAGAGGGTTCGCCGTTCCTTGAAGCGGAGGAATGAGGCCTTTCTCAGAGCGGGCGATCAGCCGTCTCCTGTTTTTGCGCCGGGAATGGTGGGCGTACCCGTGGCAGCCGTATTATAGCTGGCGGAGACGTCTGGCTGCAGGGGAGCGCTTGGATAGCGGGCCAGTATTTCCTGCCAGCGCTTTTGTGCCTCCCGCCGTTTGTAGTAGCGCCCCAGTGCCACAAAAGCGATGGCCCCAAAACCGCCGACTACCAGCGCGATATGCCACAGGAGGCGGCGGTGTGCGCCGCCGTCTGCGGAGAGAATCACGCCGCCGAACAGCGGGCCGATGCCGAAGCTGAGTCCCCATACCAGGCCGTAGAATCCCATATAGCGACCGCGCATGTCCTCCGGGGCCATATCGGCAACGACGGCCTGAGCGATGGGCACCAGCACCATCTCCCCGATGGTCAGAACGGCCATACCCAGCGCAAACCACCACATTTGCCCCACGAAGCCAAACATCCCGAAGCCGATGCCATAGCACAATGCGCCGACTGCCAGCACGGCCGTGCGGCTGAAACGCTCGATATAAGCCGTGATAGGGAATTGGAACAACACCACCATTGCAGCATTGAGGGCAATCAGATAGCTGTACTGGCTGGCCGTGATGCCAAATTCTTTATCCAGATAGAGCACCAGATTGGTGTTCATCTGCGAGTAGACAATGGTCGCTGCCAGGAAAGTCAGCGAAAAGAGCAGGAAAGGTGTGTCGCGGATGACCTGCCCGTAGCCGTCGAACAGCTTCAGCGAATCCCTCCAACTGCTGGTGGCGGCGGTGGTCGCTGCATTCTGCTGCGGTGCTGCCTCCGGTCTTGTTTCATGAATGAAGAAGATGATGAACAGCGCGAAGATGCCGCTGGTGAGGGCGTCTCCCAGGAACAACCAGAGGAAGCCGCCCTCCTGATCGGCCAGCAGCCCGCCCAGCATAGGCCCGATCACCACGCCCAGATTGGCGGCTACACGGATCATGCCGTAGCCGCGTGGACGATGCTCCTCCGGTAGCATGTCCGCGATCATGGCGTTGACCGCCGGGCCGAAGATCGGCATGAGCAGCCCGATCACGACAATTGCCAGCAAGATCATCGCCAGTGAAGTGGCAAGGGCCATCATGATGCTGAAGACAATTGCCGCACCCAGCCCGATCACCATGACCGTTTTCCGGCCAAAGCGGTCGCTGAGTGCGCCGCCTGCTGCGCCGCTGAAGAGAGAGACAGCAGCATACAGGGTGAAAACGAGACCGATCTCGGCCTCGGTGGCGTTGAAGCGTCGCCCGATATAGAGCGCGATAAAGGGGAACACCAGGGCGCTGCCGGTGCTGTTGATCAGTGTTCCCACCACCAGCACCCAGAACTGCGGGGTGAATCCCCAGAATGTGCGTTCTTGCCTGGCTTCCTGTATCAAGTCGATTCTCCGTGATAACGCAGTCGAATCCAGCGGTTCTATTGACGGTATGGCCAGCAGTCGGCGATTTCGTCGAATCAGGCTTCGTTGTATGATGGAATATGCGGGCTGCGTCTTTTCAGCGGGGCATATCCTGTTCCGCAGCCGAGAAAACGGTTGTGCGTGGCCCTAGTGTACCCTTTCGGGGAAACAATCTCCAAGTAGGCGAGGGAGGATCATGGACTTTTCGCTTGATGATGAACAACTGATGTATCGTCGGGCGGTCCGCGATTTTTGTGAAAAGGAATTGAAGCCCTACGCGGCAGAGGTCGATCGGAGCGGTGAGCTGCGATGGGCGGCAATCCGCAAGATGCCCGGTCTTGGGCTGACGGGGCTGCAGGTTCCGGAGGCCTACGGCGGGGCAGGGCTGGACTCGGTCAGCGCCGCTATCGCGCTGGAAGAAATCGGGCGCGTCTGTGGTTCGACCGGCCTCAGCATTGCGGCACACAACGGCTTGTGCTGTTTTCCGATCATGCAGTGGGGCACGGAGGCACAAAAACAGCGCTATCTTCCGCTGCTGACTGGTGGCGAGGTGCTCGGCGGGCTGGCCCTGACTGAGCCGGGGGCCGGGTCTGACCTGGGCGGGATCAGGACGACAGCCCGGCGTGATGGCGATTCGTGGGTGATTAATGGGCATAAGGCCTGGATCACAAATCCCCGTTACGCGCCGGTGATCGTCACACTGGTGCGCACCGACCCCGGAGCCGGGAAACATGGCTACAGCATGATCCTGGTGGATACCGATGCGGAGGGGCTGACCATTCATCCGCCGGAGAAAAAAATGGGCGTGCGCGGTTCACCCACGCAAATGCTGACGTTCAGTAATGTGCGTGTGCCAGGGGAAAACCTGCTGGGCGAAGAGGGACGGGGCTTTCACCAGACGATGCAGACGCTTGATGGCGGGCGGATCGGCATTGGCGCACTGACGGTTGGGCTGGCGCAGGGTGCATTGGAGGCAGCCATCCGCTACGCAAAAGAGCGGCAGGCCTTCGGGCAGTCAATCAGCCAGTTTCAGGCCATCCAGTGGATGATTGCCGATGGGGCGATGATGATCGAAGCAGCGCGGCTGATGGTCTACCGGGCAGCATGGCGCAAAGATCAGGGATTGTCGTTCACCAAAGAAGCGGCAATGGGCAAACTGCTGGCCAGTGAAACGGCGGAAAAAGTGGCCTTCAATGCCATACAGATTCACGGCAGCTATGGCTACAGCCAGGAGTTTCCAGTCGAGCGCATCTATCGTGATCAGCGGCTGATGTCCATTGGTGAGGGGACAAGCGAGATTCAACGGCTGGTGATCGCCCGGCGGGTGCTGCGCGAATACGATAGCTGATCGTCGGTGAGCACGTTTGCCATGGGGATGTCTATCCACTGGCCCGCCGGATTGCCCGCTTCATCCAGGACATCGAGATTCTGCGGCTGGCCGTTGATCAACTGGTAAACTCCGACGCGCAGGGTGGCAGCTTGTGTGACGTCTACATCTGACGGCAGCGGGAAATCATGCAGGATGACCTCGCCTTCACGCCAGAAGTGGCCGGGCCACAATGGGCTG
>JALSTC010000746.1 GCA_026983935.1 Ardenticatenia bacterium | reverse complement strand
GATGCGGCAGCATATCAGCGAGATTGAAGCACTGGTCGATTCGGTGCTGGCCGATGGTTATACTCGCGCCCTGCTGCTGGGAATGGGCGGCTCCAGCCTGGCTCCGGAGGTGTTCAGTAAGACGTTTGATCGGCCCGGCAGCGGACGGCTGCAGCTCTCCGTGCTGGACAGCACCGATCCGGCGGCAGTGCTGGCGCAGGCGGCGCGGCATGATCCGGCGCGGACGCTGTTCATCGTCGCCACCAAATCCGGCGGCACGGTAGAGACACTGTCTTTCTTCAAGTATTTCTATAACCGTACGCTGGAAGCAGTGGGTGCGGATGAAGTCGGGCAGCATTTCGTAGCCATTACCGATCCCGGCAGCAGGCTGGAAACGCTGGCAGCGGGGTATCACTTTCGCAAGACGTTCCTGAACGATCCTGAAATTGGCGGACGCTATTCCGCGCTGTCACTGTTCGGTCTGGTTCCGGCGGCTCTGGTTGGCATTGACCTGACCCGCCTGCTGGACCGTGGGGCGATGATGGCCGAGGCCTGCCAGCAGTCGGCTGCTGCCGCCAATCCCGGCGCATGGCTGGGCGCGATCATGGGGGCACTGGCCAACGCTGGCCGCGATAAGCTGACGCTGTTCACTTCACCGGAGATCGCCGCATTTGGTGACTGGGTGGAGCAGTTGATCGCGGAGAGCACCGGCAAAGAGGGGAAAGGCATCCTGCCGGTCGTCGGCGAGCTGCCTGGATCGCCGGAAGTCTACAGCGCGGATCGCGTGTTTGTTGCCCTGTGGCTGGGGGACGATACCACGCAGGGCGACCTGCTGGCGGCCCTGGAGGCCGAAGGGCATCCGGTGGTGCGGCTGCGTATGGCCGATCGCTATGACCTGGGCAGGCAGTACATGTTATGGGAGATGGCGACGGCAGTGGCCGGGCATCTTCTGGGCATCAACCCCTTTGACCAGCCCAACGTGGAAGCGGCCAAAATCCGGGCACGGGAAGCGGTTGAGGCCTACAGAGAGACGGGCACGCTGCCAGCGGTGGAGGCTGTGACGCCGTCGGCGAAGGCGCTGCGTGATTTTCTGGACTCGGCGCAGCCCGGAGGCTACATCGCTCTGCAGGCTTATGTTCAGCCGACCGAAGCCACAACCGCCGCTCTGCAGGCATTGCGCCGCAGACTGCGCGACACCTACCGGCTGGCGACCACCGTCGGTTACGGGCCGCGGTTTCTGCATTCGACGGGCCAGCTTCACAAAGGTGACCGGGGCAACGGCCTGTTTATCCAGTTTACTGCCGATAACCTTCAAGACGTGCCCATCCCGGATGAGGCCGGTAAACCCGAATCGGCACTTACTTTCGGCGTGCTCAAGGAGGCACAGGCGGCGGGCGATCGTCAGGCGCTGCTGGATGCCGGGCGGCGAGTCATCCGCTTCCACCTGGGGACGGATGTCGTCGGCGGGCTGCGAGTTCTTAACCGGGACTGAGGCAGAAGTCAGGATGTTTTCTTCTCAGGGGCGTGGCGGCGTGGATGTCGGTCACGCCCCTGTATGATCGATTGTCATCTCCAGAAAGGCAGGCCTATGCCCCGTGAT
>JALSTC010000745.1 GCA_026983935.1 Ardenticatenia bacterium | reverse complement strand
CCCACCGCTGTGATCACAGGTCGGGCGTCACATCACCGCCCGGGTCATCGCCGCCGCCCACATCCCCTGCCAAGTCGGGCATGCTGGCCTCGATTTCTTCCGGGCTTTCCCCGTGCTCCAGGCGGCTCACCACTTCGTCAAATTCATCGCCCAGGTCTTCGCCCAGCTCCTCCCCCATGTGGCGCATGAAGCGGCCCAGCGTCACCGGGTCGGCGTTTTCCAGGTCAGCCAGCGCGGAATCGTCGTCCAGCGCAGCCAGCCGTGAATCCTCGGAGCGGGCCACCGTCACACGCCGAATCCAGCGGCTGAGATTCGTCCCACCGCAGTCGGGGCAGGTCGGCGTGGCGGCGTCATAAGCGGCATAGGTCTTGAAAAACAGCGTCACCTTGCGACGGCAGTCGTGGCAGAGAAAATCGTAGTATGGCACGGTTCCCCTCGCAAAAGCGGTATAATCGGACGAACGCAGACACATCAACAGGGCAGTCGCGCCCCGCTTTTATTATATAGCATTCCGCAGGGCAGCCGACGCGCCGATACCACAGGTGAGAGACCGCCATGCAGCATGAATACAGCAGCAGTTCGTCTTCAGAGTCAGAGCACAACGCGCCACCGCCCACAGGCACCCCAACACCCCCACCCCATCCGCGGCCCGCGCCGATGCGCATCCAGCTACCCGGCACGCCCCCGACCTTCACCTATATCCTGCTGGGGCTGATCGTGCTGGTCTACCTGGCCGGGCAGATCATCCCGGTTGACCGGCCCATGGTTGTTTATCCGGAGCGCGGGGGCGGCGTGCTGGTGACCAGTGGAGAAGACCTGTTGATCGTCTACGGGGCCAAGATCAACGACTACATCCTGCAGTACGGCGACTACTACCGCCTGCTGACGGCCATCTTCCTGCACGGCGGGCTGGCGCACCTGTTCTTCAACGGCTACGCGCTCTATGTGATTGGCCAGGATATCGAGCGGCTGTACGGGCACGCCCGATTCCTGATCATCTATTTCCTGGGCGGGCTGACGGCCTCGGTCACCAGCCTGCTCCTCAGCCCGGCATGGAGTGTGGGAGCCAGCGGCGCGCTGTTCGCCATCTTTGGCGCGGAGATGGTCTTTCTGTACCGCAACCGCAAGATTTTCGGCACGGGGGCGCGGCGGCGGCTGAACAGCCTGATCTGGCTGCTGATCCTCAATCTGTTCATCGGCATTGCCGGCAGCGGGCTGATTGACAACTGGGCGCATGTGGGCGGCTTCCTCAGCGGGACGGCGCTGGCCTGGCTGATCGGGCCGCGCTTCCGGGCAGCGATGCCCACCGAGCCGGGGGCTGTGTTCCGGCTGGAAGATACCAACCCCCTGCGCGAGCAGATGCTGGTGCCCTTCCTGTGGCTGGGGGCGCTGGTGCTGGTCGTGGGCCTGCTGGCGATCCGGGGCTGAGCACCCTCCACACGCGGAAAATTTCGATTACCAGGCGCTATACCACGCACCGCATGGGCATGGCGCTCTGAGCGGCGATCAGGGGGTTTCGTCGTCCGCGGCAGACGTGTCCGGATGAAGCCGCTCGATCTCCTGGCGCAGCAGCGCCATTTCCTGAGCA
>JALSTC010000744.1 GCA_026983935.1 Ardenticatenia bacterium | reverse complement strand
GCTTGATCCCGGTGCCCAGGGCAACGGGGGCGAACTGGGTTTCGTCACTTCCGATCAGCTTCCGGAGCCGCTGGCCGAGGCGCTTCATGCGGCTCAGACGGGGGAAATTGTCGGGCCGATCGAGACTGAATACGGCTACGACGTGGCTCAGGTGACCGACCGGCGGCCTACTGTGTTGACCCCTGATCAATATGATGAGCTGCGGGCGCTCCATTTTCAGAACTGGCTGCGCCGCCAGAAGGATGCCGTCGAAATCAATGACATCTGGCGGGAAGCCTATCCGTCAGACCCGCGTCCGGCGGATATGACCCCTTACCTGGGAGAATTGGAAGCGGCTATGAACACCGCATTGGAGGCCATGGCGACGCCATCTGCTGCTTCTGAATAATCCTGCAGAAGATAAAATCGGAATAGTACACGTAGCGAGAAGCCATCCCCCGTAAAACTGGGGGGGGTGGCTTTTGGGCCTGCGTGGTAAGATCGATTATGCTCATATAGTTTTGGCCCGGGGCCGTGCGCTGTAAATGTGCTGTAGAACGCTAGCCAGAAGGGAATTCGGAATGAGTGCAGGAGAAACAGTTGTTCAGGTCAGCCAGGTTACCAAGGCCTATGGCACACACGTGGCCGTAGATGACCTCAGCTTTGAAGTCCAGCGTGGAGAAATCTTCGCTTTTCTGGGGCCGAATGGCGCGGGCAAGACGACAACCATGCGCATGATCCTGGATATCCTGAAGCCAGATGCCGGCAGCATCAGCGTGCTGGGTGGCCCTTTTACGGAAGAGACAAAACAGCGAATCGGGTATATGCCAGAAGAACGTGGCCTGTACCGCAATGTGCGGCTGCTCGATTTGCTCGTGTACATGGGAACGTTGAAAGGAATGCGTGCGTCGGATGCCCGTCAGCGTGCCATGGATTTGCTGAACAGGCTGGAACTGGGTGAACATGCAAAAAGCAAGGTCAGCGAACTCAGTAAAGGCATGCAGCAGAAAGTGCAGTTCATTGTCACCGTGCTGCACCGCCCGGAGCTGATTATTGTGGATGAACCGTTCAGCGGCCTCGATCCGGTTAATACGCAGCTTCTCAAGAACATGCTCTTCGACCTGAAGGATGATGGGGTGACGATAGTGATGTCCACACACATGATGCACCAGGTCGAGGAGATGGGCGACCGCCTGCTGATGATTGATGAGGGCCGCTGTGTGCTGTATGGCCCTGTGGATGAGGTGCGCGATCGGTTCGCGGAGAATGCAGTGGTCGTGCAGGGGCAGGGGGATTGGGCGGCCCTGCCGGGCGTGGAATCGGTTGAGGCGGATGAGACAGGCCGCGAATACACGCTGCACCTGGCAGAGGGTGTTACGCCCAAAATGGTCATGCAGGCGCTGGCAGCCAGCCCCGAACATCATGTGCGGAGCTTTGCGCTGGCCGTGCCCAGCCTGAATGAGATTTTCATTCAAGTTGCGGGGAGGAACGGAAACCATGCGTAAAATCTGGCTGATTGCACGCCGTGAGTATCTGTTCAACTTCCGCCGCCGGTCGTTTCTATTTACCGTCTTTGGTGTGCCAGCCTTTACCCTTGTGATGATGTTCGTGATATTTGCTGTCTCGGAGAACACACTTGGCCAGGCGGGGACGTTGGGGACGATTGGCTATGTGGATCATGCCGGGTTTCTGGCGGAGCCGGTTCAGAAGCCGGAAGAATACCGTGCCTTTCCAGATGAAGATGCTGCGCGGGAGGCGCTGCTTGCCGGGGAGATCGGTGCATATTTTGTGATCAATGAAGACTATCTGACCACCGGTCGAGTGGACGCTTATGCCGGCGATGGCATTCCGGAAGGGGTTGAGGATCAACTTCAAGAATTCCTCAATGCCAATCTGGTCCGGCTGCTGCCGCCAGATGTGCCGGTGGAGCGCCTGCTCGATCCGATGGAACTCACCATCGTTGATATGCAAACTGGCAGTGAGCTTGATAACGCTGCCGCCCTCGGCGGTAAGATCATGACCCCCTTTATCCTCGCTCTGGTGTTTTTGATGGCCATCAACACCACATCGCAGTTTTTGATGTCCAGCGTGGTGGAAGAAAAAGAGAGCCGCATGATGGAAGTGCTGGTGACAAGCACCACGCCACTGGAGATTTTGTGGGGTAAGGTGCTGGGTATGGGCGGACTTGGTTTGACTCAGGTGGTGATCTGGGGCGCAGCCGGGGCGCTGCTCCTGACCTTTGGGGAGCAGAGCGAATTTCTTTCTGGCATCACATTTCCGCCCGACCTGATCGTACTGGGTGCGATCTACTTTATTCTGGGATACTTCCTGTTTGGCGCAATTATGGCCGGGATCGGTGCTGCTGTCACCGCGGAACAGGAAGGACGGCAGTTCGCGGGGATTCTGACCCTGATTGCCGTCCTGCCAATGATGCTCGCGTTCAATCTGCTGCAAGAACCCAACGGGGCGCTTTCCATGATCATGTCGTTTGTGCCCCTGACAGCGCCAATGACCATGATCATTCGTCTTTCGTTGACGGTTGTCCCGGCCTGGGAGGTGATTGTCAGCATCGGGTTGATGGTGCTGGGCGTGCTTGGCGCGGTATGGCTGTCGGCGCGAGTTTTCCGCCTGGGCATGCTGATGTATGGCAAGCGCCTGAGCGTGCGTGAGATTGTGGCGGCGCTGCGCCAGGGGCAGCGGGTCATGACCACAGTGGCACAGGCGAAGGAGGGGGCATCGTGAACAAACTGTGGCATGTGTTTGGATTTGAGTTGAAGCGGCAGAGCAGCCGTCGGGCCTACCTGTTCACGACGTTCGGGATTCCACTGCTGGCAGTGGTGCTGCTGTTTGGGTATCAGGCCATTCAACAATTGAACGCCGCCTCAGGCAGCGCCGGTGGCGAGGGAGCCTCTGCGGAGGAAACATCACCGGAAGAGCCGAACTTTGGGGTCATCGGCTATGTCGATTACAGCGGGCTGTTCCCGGACCCGGGCCTGTTTGGCCTGACACTGGTGCGTTATGACAGCGAGGAAGAGGCCCTGACGGCCATGGATGCCGGGGAACTCACCACAGTCTATGTCATTGCCGAAGATTATCTGGAGACCGGCAAAGTGACGCGCTATCTGGAGACGTTCTCGCTGGAGGGCGCATCAGCGGATGGTTTCTTCAGCGCTTTCCTGCGCCGCGAATTGGCCGGAAACGCTGACCAGCGCGTCGTGGCGCGTATTCAAAGCGATCCTGTAGTGGTCGAGCATGTGCTGAATGAAGGGAGTGATTTCAGCGTCGCCCAGAGTGAAGATGTGTCTTTCCTGCTGGTCTACCTGTTTGCGCTGCTGCTTGCCTTTGCCGCCTTTTTCTCCAGCGGCTATCTGATGCAGAGCGTGATCGAGGAGAAGGAAACCCGCATTGTGGAAATCCTGCTGTCCAGTGTGCGACCTGTCCCGCTGCTGGCGGGTAAGGTGCTTTCGATGGGGCTGCTTGGCCTGCTTCAGATCGCGGTCTGGGTCGCCACTGCCGTGTTCATTTTGAACCGGATCGGTGCGATCTTTCCTGTACTGGCGGGACTGCATATTCAAACGGAAATGCTGGTCTGGATGGTGCCGTATTTCTTGCTGGGTTATCTGATGTTCGCCGGGGTGTATGCAGCCATTGGTGCGCTTGCTCCGTCTATGCGGGAAGGCCCGCAGCTCGCCGTATTTATCACGCTTCCAGCCATGATTCCGTTCTACTTCCTCAATATTTTTGTGGAAACGCCGAACGGCCTGCTGCCGACGATTTTTAGCCTGTTTCCCATTACAGCGCCGCTGGCGATGGTGCAGCGCCTGGCGATCACGACCGTGCCGCTGCACGAACTGCTGATCAGTCTTGCTCTGCTGGCGCTGACGGCACTCGGCGCGATCTGGCTGGCAGGAAGGCTGTTCCGTGTCAATACGCTGCTGGCCGGGCAGATGCCCAGGTGGCGTGACCTGCTGCACATCATCCGCGAAGCCTGACGCCGTATGCGCGGGTGGGAAGCCAGCGCCCCCGTGCCCATCATAAGGGCTGCGGGGGCGCTTTGTGTCACATCATGCAGGGATGTGAGGGCTATTCAGCGGCCCAGTGGATGTATGTCAACCGCTGGATTTCGTTGAGGTAGGGGTGGTCGGGCATCACCCGTACAGAGAGACCTCGCTCGCCGCTGTCGTCATACGCCAGCGTGACGGAAAACTCATAAGTGCCATCGTCGCTGTTGCCGACCGGGATCATGTCCACGGCCTCTCCCTCGGCAATCATGCCCTCGGTATCCAACCGCCCATAGTAGAGTTGAACCTTGACTTCGTCCGGAGAGAGCTGCCCCAGATTGACCCATGCATGGACTTCCAGGTCGTCCCCGACTCTTAACTGCTCACCGGAGGTCTCCACACGTTTAATCGCCACCTGATCCCATGCTTTGGCCACATGCTTCCACCATTCCACGTAGGACAGTCCGTTGCTGATATCGGGCTGTGTCAGTTTCAGGTAGCGGTCACGGGCCGGAATATAGTAGTTCTCGGTGTATTCTCGGAGCATGCGGTGCGTATTGAATTCGGGGCTGAGGTCACGGATCGAGTTCTTCATCTTGGCGATCCAGTTGTGAGGAATGCCGTCACGCCCCCGGTCGTAAAACAGGGGGACAATATCTTTTTCCAGCATATCGTAGAGCGCCTGGCTCTCGATGTAGTCCTGCATTTCCCACTCAGATTCGGGATATTCTTCCCCGCTGCCAATGGCCCATCCGCGTGAGTGATCATAGCCTTCTGCCCACCAACCATCGAGGATGCTGGCATTCAGGCCGCCGTTGTAAATCACTTTCATGCCGCTGGTTCCGCTGGCCTCTTTGGGGCGGCGCGGCGTGTTCAGCCACACATCTGCACCCTGAATCAGGTAGCGGGCAATCGTCATGTCGTAGTTTTCGAGGAATACGATCTTGTGTCGGAAATCCGGCTGACGTGCGTAGCTGATGATGGTCTTGATCAGGTCTTTGCCGGGCATGTCATGCGGGTGTGCTTTTCCTGCGAAAATGAGCTGCACCGGGCGTTCGGGATCGTTGAGGATGCGCTTCAAACGCTCCACATCTTTGAAGAGCAAAGTGGCGCGTTTGTAGGTGGCAAAACGGCGGGCGAAGCCGATGGTCAGGGCATCGGGGTTGAGCACCTCGTCGGCGGCTGCGATCTCGCTCTGCGAGACGCCGCGCCGGATCAACTGCTCCCGCAGGCGGCGCCGGGCAAACGCGACCAGGCGCTCACGGCGGCGTTCGTGGCTGCGCCACAGTTCAGAATCAGGCACGTGGTTGATGCTTTCCCAGATGGCTGTGCGGTCTGGCCTATCACGCCAGGCCGGGTCCAGATAGCGATCGAAGAGCAGCGCCATTTCCTGGCTTATCCAGGACTGCACATGGATGCCATTGGTGACGGAACCGATCGGGACTTCTTTGGCAGGCAGTTTGGGGAACAGCCACTGCCACATACGGCGGCTGACCTGCCCATGTAGTTTGGACACACCGTTGGCAGCGGCGGACAGCTTCAACGCGAGCACCGGCATTGAGAAAAGCTCGTAGCCGCCCATATTCTCCCGACCGAGATCGAGGAATTGATCGCGGGTCAGCCCCAGCTCTTTATACATGGGCGTGAAGTGTTCATCAATCAGGTCGAAGCCAAAGCGCTCCAACCCTGCCGGGACAGGTGTGTGAGTGGTAAAGATATTCCCGGCGCTGGTGATTTCGCGTGCGGCTTCAAAGTCAATATTGTGCTGTTTCATCATGAGGCGGATGCGTTCCAGTGTCAGGAAAGCGGAATGCCCCTCGTTCATATGGTAGACCAGGGGATGAATATCCATGGCTTCCAGTGCCCGAATGCCACCGATGCCCATCAGGATTTCCTGCCGAATGCGGGTGCGGCGGTCACCACCGTAGAGCCGGTCGGTCAGATCGCGATCTTCTTCAATGTTTTCTGGCAGGTTGGAATCGAGCAGGAACAGTGAGATACGCCCGACCTTGACCTGCCAGACCTGGGTGGTCATATCTCTTCCCGGCATGGGGACTTTGATCTTGAGCGGGTTGCCGTCCTTATCCAGAACGCGCTGCACGGGCAGGTTGCTGTAATCGTTGATCGGGTACTCTTCCTGCTGGTAGCCATCGGCGCTCAGATACTGGCGGAAGTAGCCCTCCTGGTAAAGCAGCCCGATCCCCACCAGCGGCAGGTCGAGATCGCTGGCTGTCTTGATATGATCGCCGCTCAAAACACCGAGGCCGCCGGAGTAGTTTTGCAGGCATTCGGTCAGCCCGAATTCCGCCGAGAAATACGCAATATAGGGCTTTTCGAAGTCCCCATAGTGTTTGCGGAACCAGGTGTTCTGGTTGGTCATATAATGATCGAAGTCGGCACAGACGCGATCCAGATGCGCCATGAAAGCATCATCTTCCGCGGCGGTCTGCAGGTTTTCCTGAGGAATCCGGCCGAGCATCCAGACGGGGTTCCGGCCAGTTTCCTCCCAGAGGGTGCGATCCAGGCGGCGGAACAGGTTGATCGTATCGTGATCCCAGCTCCAACGCAGGTTGTAGGCCAGTTCGATCAGGCGCTCCAGCCTGGCCGGAATATTGGGGCTGACATCCACGGTAGCGACAGGTCGAATCATAAGTGGCTCCAATGCGTGCGCATAATAACCGATTCTGGTAAGTTCGTGGGCCAAGCATAGCCCGTGGGAGGCGATCAGGGCAAGTCGGGGGTTTGGTGAAAATCCACGAAATAAATCAAGGAAAATGCCTATGCGCCTCCCCGTAATGTGTGGTTACACTGGTACTGAAGTCAGCGTAAGATTCGGTTGTTGAAGACTTTCTAGGTGATAGAATAGAGGCCACGACGGCAGCATTGTCGCCGGAAAATCAAAGGAGATGGTAAAGTATGTTGAAGAAGAAGCACCTCAAGAGTCGGCCCGTCTGTAAGGTTACGTTTGAACTGCCAAAGACAATCGCGGCCAGCAGCGCCAATGTTGTTGGTGATTTCAATGGTTGGGATGGCGCAGCAACGCCAATGAAGCGCCTCAAGGACGGGCGCTTCACGGTGACCGTCGAACTGGATGCCGGGTGCGAGTACCAGTTTCGCTATCTGATTGATGGCGTGGAATGGCACAATGATTGGGACGCAGATAGATACGTACCCAACTCCTTTGGGAGCGAAAACTCTGTGGTCCTGACCTGAGGACGTGCCTCGGCTAATACTCCGTTTTCAGGAATTCCGTGCCGGGTGGAATCACCTTGTCGGCGAACTGCGCGAAGTCTTCTTCGGTCAGGTCTGTCCCCAGGGTGCAGTTATGCCCGACACGGAACTCTGGCGGGATGCGGCTGCTCTTACCCACCAGCGTTAATCCCAGATCACCCATTTCCGGTATCTCACCAAGTCGGGCATTTTGGCCGACGAAAATATGCTTGTCCAGGATGCAGCGCTCGACTACTGCACCTGCATCAATATACGTGTCGGTCATGATGATCGATTCGCGGACCACTGCGCCCGGCCCCACAAAGACGCCCGGTGAGAGCACGCTGCGTTCAACCGTGGCCCCCGCGGCAACTACCGAG
>JALSTC010000743.1 GCA_026983935.1 Ardenticatenia bacterium | reverse complement strand
AAGGCCCTATTGTTTTCTGGAGGATTAGAGAGAAAGAGGCAGCATGGAACACCTTAAACAGTTGAAAGAACGACTGATCGAGATTCATAACCTCAATGCGGCGGCGGCCCTGCTTGGCTGGGATCAGCAGACGTACATGCCGCCGGGCGGTGCCGGGCACCGGGCCGCTCAGCTTGCCACGCTTTCCAGAATCAGCCATGAGATGTTCACAGCGGAAGAGACCGGGCGGCTGCTGGAAGCCGCAGAGGCGGAGGGCAGCGATCTGGACTATGACAGTGACGACGCCAGTCTGCTGCGCGTGGCCCGGCATGACTACGATCTGGCGACTCGCGTCCCGACCGATCTGGTGGCCGAGATCACACATGTCACGACCCTGGCTTTTGAGGAATGGGCCAAAGCGCGGGCTAACAGCGATTATCAGGCCTTCCGCCCCTGGCTGGAACAGATCGTTGATCTCAACCGACGTAAGGCCGAGCATCTCGGTTACGAAGATCGCATCTACGATGCCCTGCTGGATCAATACGAGCCGGGCATGAAAACGGCCCAGGTGCAGGCCGTCTTTGATGAACTCAAGGCCGGCCAGATGCCGCTGATCCATGCCATTGCCGGGCAGGTGGATCGTGTGGACAATGCCATCCTCAGGCGCGACTACGATGAGGAAAAGCAGCATGAATTTGGGCTGGAAGTCGCCCGCAGGCTGGGGTATGACTTCCAGCGCGGCAGGCTGGATCGCGCCGTGCACCCCTTCACCACCGGCTTCGGCAGCAATGACGTGCGCATCACCACGCGCTACGACCGCAACTGGCTGCCCGGTTCGCTCTTCGGCACGATCCATGAGACCGGCCATGCGCTTTATGAGCAGGGCAGCGCCGACTCCATCTCCGGCACGCCGCTGGAAGGCGGCACGTCGCTGGGCATCCATGAGAGCCAGTCGCGCCTGTGGGAGAATCTGGTCGGGCGCAGCCGGGGATTCTGGGAGTTCTTCCTGCCGCGCCTCAAGGAATACTTCCCGGAGGCGCTGGCCGATGTTGATCTGGACACGTTCTACCGGGCCATCAATCGGGCGCAGCCTTCCCTCATCCGTGTTGAAGCGGACGAGGTGACCTATAACATGCACGTCATCATCCGCTTTGAGATGGAAAATGACCTGCTGGAAGGGAAGCTCAGCGTGGCCGACGCGCCGGACGCCTGGAACGCCAGATATGAGGAATACCTTGGTGTCACCCCCCCCGATGACGCGCAGGGCATCCTGCAGGATGTGCACTGGGCCGGCGGCATGATCGGCTACTTCCCGACCTATACGCTGGGCAATGTGCTGTCCGTGCAGTTCTTTGAGAAAGCCGTTGCGGACAGGCCGGAGATTCCGGAGCAGATCAGCCGGGGCGAATTTGGCGATCTGCTGTCCTGGCTGCAGGAAAACATCTACCGGCACGGGCGCAAGTACATGCCCGCCGAACTGATCGAGCGGGTGACCGGCGAAACGCTTTCGGCAAAGCCCTACCTGGCCTATCTGCGCCGCAAATACGGCGAGATTTACCGAAACATCGGCGCGAAAGCCCCCGGCTTTAGCCGTGGGGATGAAGCGCCTCCCTC
>JALSTC010000742.1 GCA_026983935.1 Ardenticatenia bacterium | reverse complement strand
GCCACCTCACGACCGGCACTTTCAGCCTTGTACGTGAGGCAGCAGCGAAAAGCAGACCAGCCGCTGTCCAAAATACGCTTGCTCAGGTGGTGGTTGCGGGCCATGCTGCTCACGCGCAGGTCTTCCAGCGCGATGCGGTCATCCTGCGGATCATCGCTGTTTGCACCCGGGACAATTCTATCAGACTGCAGCGTTCAAAGAAAGGATGGCGGCGCTTCATCCCCACGGCTAAAGCCGGGGGCTTTCGCGCTGATTTTTCGGTAACCTTTGCCGGGGTAAGTTGTTACTCTTGATGCAGAACTTCCCTGAGGCCACAGCCAGGAACAGACCTTCGTGAATCAGCAAATTAACCCCATGCCTTCGCCGCCAAAAAGCCAGCTCGTCCCTCAACTGGGCGAAGAATTCAACCTGAAACCGCCCGCCGAGAATGCCTCGCTTGCGTCGATCAGACGTGTGGCACTGTTTGCGGAGGCCTTTCTGCCCAAATTCGATGGCGTCTCCAAGACGGCACTGCTGACGCTTCGCTATTTGCAGCTCACCGGGCGCGACGTCATGGTTTTTGCGCCGGACACTGCGCCGCGGTTCATCGGCCCCAGTCAGGTCATCCCGCTGCCCTCACTGGGGATGCCGCTGTACCCGGAAACGCGGGTCGCGCTGCCCAGCTTGATGGTACGGGCCTATCTGGATGACTTCCAACCGGACCTGATTCATCTCTTCAGTCCGGCATTTCTGTCGGTAGCCGGCGCGCTGACAGGCCGCGCCATGCGTATCCCGGTGATCGCCAACTACCAGACTGATCTCCCCGGCTACGCCGAGCAATACGGCTATCCCCTGCTCAACGCCCCGATCCGCGAAGGCCTGAAGATGCTGCACAACCTGTGTCATCTGACCCTGGCCCCGTCTACTTATACCATTCGCGAACTGCGCGCGTGGGGTTTTCACCGCCTGCGCTACTGGGGAAGAGGTGTCAACGGCAGCCGCTTCAATCCCCGCCACCGCAGTCCGGAATGGCGGAGGCGGCTGCTGGCCGGGAGACCGGACGATTCCCTGCTGTGCCTGTATGTGGGGCGGCTGGCAAAAGAGAAACGCCTTGATCTACTGAAGCAGGTGGCACGCCTGCCCGGCGTCGCGCTGGCCATCGTCGGCGACGGCGCTTACCGCCCGGATGTAGAGGCCATGTTCGCCGGAACCGGCACGCACTTCACCGGTTATCTCTTCGGGGACGATCTGGCCGCTGCTTACGCCAGCGCTGATGTTTTCGTTTTCACAGGCACCAACGAAACCTTCGGGCAGGTTGTGCTGGAAGCGATGGCCTCCGGCCTGCCGGTCATCGTGCCTGACAGCGGCGGCGTGACCGACATGGCGATCCCGGGAGAAACCGGTATGATCTGCGATATCTCGCCAGAAGCGTTCGCCGCTGCTGTACGCCTGCTGCGGGATGACCCGACACTGCGTCAGAGTCTGGCAAACGGCGCACGCCGCTTTGCCGAAGCGCGTCCATGGGAAGCTATCATGGCACAGTTAGAGGGTTACTATAAGCAGGCCATCAAGTTGAATGCGCGTCTCAACCGAATCTACAGGAAGCAGGGATGGT
>JALSTC010000741.1 GCA_026983935.1 Ardenticatenia bacterium | reverse complement strand
GCAGGGCTGTCCTCCGTCAGAAACGCTGTGCATAACCTCGCCGCGCGGCAGGCGTTTACCACGCGGCGCATCTTGATTATGCATCATAACGGCTTGTTTTACAGGCTGCGGTTGGGGCAGCTTTCTGCGCTTCTATTCAAACAACGCCAGAGCAGTTCGTCCCAGTATGATGATATCCTTCAATACATTCGCTTCTCGCACATACGCCAGGTCGTGTTCTAGCTTGCTAGGCATGATTTCCTGAATATAGCGACTTTCCCAATCCGGTCCTGTGAGGAGAGCCTCCTCATTGCGGTAGTGCACTGACGCAGCACCGGTGATGCCTGGTCGCACACTGAGCACCATGCGCTGTTCTGGCGTATACATTGCCACATAGCGCAGGTCTTCCGGACGCGGCCCTACCAGGCTCATATCGCCCTGCAGAACGTTGATCAGTTGGGGCAGTTCGTCCAGCTTGGTGCGGCGCAGCACGCGCCCGACCCGTGTTACGCGGCTGTCCCCGGCTACGGTAACGCCCGGTCCGCGCTTATCTGCGTCCACAACCATTGTGCGGAACTTGTACAGTTTGAAGGGAACGCCTCCGCGCCCTGCACGGGTTGCCCGGTAGAACACCGGCCCTGGCGAATCCAGCTTGATCGCCACTGCAATGATAATGAACAGTGGTAAAACGATAATCAGCAAGATCGTACTCAAGAGTATATCAAAGACTCGCTTGAGCCAGTCTTCTCGAGTACTTTCAGCACGTGCTACTTCCGGTCGATGGCTTGCCATCCAGCTCAGCGGCACAAAAAGGGCCGCAATACCTGCTAAAAAGAGGACAGAGCGTTTCATAACATTGGTTCTCCAAATCTATTTTTTTGGTGGATGTACACTGTATCCAGAACAGCAGCGATCACATCTTCTACATCATCGTCGGTCAGGCTGGAATTCAGCGGCAGGGAAAGCATCCGTTGATACTCCCCGTATGCCACCGGGAAGTCTTCCGGCTGCCAGCCGTATTTATCGCGGTAGTAAGGATGCAGATGCACCGGGATAAAGTGTACGCTGGCCCCGATGTTGCGATCGGCAAGTTCCTGAATGAATGCCGCACGATCAATATCCAGTCTGTCCAGGTTCAGCCGCACCACATAAAGATGATGGGCATGGGTTACATTGTCGCGAACGGTGGGCAGTTCCAGAGCATCAAGGTCACGGAAGGCCTCGTTATAACGCGCCACAACTTCCCGGCGGCGGGCCTGTATCTCATCCAGCCGTTTGAGCTGCACGCGCCCGATGGCGGCCTGGATATCCGTCATGTTGCACTTGAAGCCTGCCTCCACGACCTCGTAGTACCAGGAGCCGCCTTTGCCGTATCGTTTCCATGCGTCACGGTTCATACCGTGCAGGCTCAAGACGCGGGCCTTCTCGATCAGGTCTTCGCTGCCCGTCAGCATGCCGCCCTCGGCAGTGGTCAGGTTCTTGGTGGCGTAGAAGCTGAAGGCGGTCAGATCGCCAATCGTGCCGATCATCTGTCCTTCGTAGGCAGCCGGCAGGGCATGGGCGGCGTCTTCCACGATGTACAGGTCGTGGGTCTCGGCCAGCGCCTTGATCGGTGCCATG
>JALSTC010000740.1 GCA_026983935.1 Ardenticatenia bacterium | reverse complement strand
GGTCGTGCGTGGGCTGTCCTTCAATGACATACCGCCTGCCGGGGGGACGCCTGCCAGCCAGGTGTTTATCAACTGGTGGGGCGAAACAGATGCCACCTGGCAGTACAATCCCGCCGATGGCATGTATTACCGCTGGAATTCCGGCGTGCCGCATGTGGATGCCCTGACCGGCGAGCAGCTTCGGGCGCGCAATGTGGTTGTGTTGGCCGTGCCTCATGCTGAGCGGCCCGATCTCTTTGAGCCGGAGACCAGCGCCTATTCATTGGAAATCCAGATATGGGGGTCGGGACAGGCATATATCTTCCGCGATGGGCAGGTCTATCAAGGCTGGTGGCAGCGGCCCAACCGTGAGCAGGGCGGCTTGCAGCTAACCTGGGGTGACAATGAGCCGATTCCGCTGCATCCGGGCACGACGTGGTTTGAGGTTGTGCGTCAGGGCTTCCCCGGCGTATTCATCTATGAGGAGCCAGGCGATATGCGGGCGACGGAGACGGCTGCTGCGCCGCTCCTCTGGACGCCCACACCGGAGCCGACGGAAGGGCCGTAGCGCTCTGTGGTTCCTTTGGCTGCATAGAACAGCGCCCGCTCCCATTAGCCGAGCGGGCGCTGCCGCTTTTTTGGGGATAGGCCGTCCTATTGGATGATGAGCGTGCAGCCGTAAGTGAGGGGATCGGGGCCGTAAGTATCCATCTGGCCGTCGCCGTTGGCGTCAAGGCCATCGCTGATGGCGCGGTTAAACATCTGCGTCCACTCGGTGCGGTGTTCGCCCACGCTCACCGGCCCCATGTCAAAACGCCAGAACACCTGCCATGTCCCCCGCGCTTCATTGAAGGTGATTTCGCTGGCATAAGCGGCATAGGTGCTGATGATACGGCCATCGAAAGTGACGATCTGCACCACGTTGTCCATGTACTCCTGAACAAGTTCACGGCTGGCGGCTTCCCAGCCTTGAACCAATACCACCGATTGGCCCGCGCTGCCGTAGAAAGGGCCGATGTTGAAATACTCGCAGCCCGGCGGCACGATCACTTCATCGCTGATCGGCGCTTCAACGACTGGCAGGGCTGCTCCGCTGCCATCCACCGTGATCAGGTAGTCGGCCAGCCAGGCGGATTGGCCATCCGCCAACTGTACCTGATACCATGTGCCGTCGTCTGTCCGCCCGGTGAGTGTCAGCACATCGCCGCGTGAGGCTTCTGCGACGACGGCGAAGCTCACGTCGGGGCCTTCCCGCAGGTAGACTGTATCAAAAATAACCGTAGCGGTCAGTGTTGTGCTGCCGCCCTGCGCGGCAGCAGGAAGCGCAGAACCGAGCAGCACCATTGAGATCAGGAGGATCAGAACTTTCTTCACAGTCTTTCTCCAGAGATCGATTGTCACCAGGGGCGCAGGTCGCGCCGCGCGGAGATTGTAGCGGGGTCAGGGCAGCATGACAACTGGTCGCCCCCGGCTCATTGGGGCAGCGGCAGGTAGCGCCGGGCGACAATGGCCTGACCGTCCGGACTCTGTGCCCAGGCGAAGAAATCGCGGTAGTCCCCCTGTGGTTCTGCTGTTCCGACAATGAGAATCGTGGTCTGGAAAGGGTAGTTGCCGTCGCCATTG
>JALSTC010000739.1 GCA_026983935.1 Ardenticatenia bacterium | reverse complement strand
GGGGATACCATCGCGGGGGAGCAGTTGAGAGATCACGTACTCCTGCCCATCTTCAATAAAAGCCACCTGATCGAGGTTGCCGGGCAGCGGTGTTGAGTCGGCAGCCGCCAGTGTTGGCTCCGGTGTCGGGGTATCGGCAGCAGTCAGCGCCGAAACAGCCAGGTCTGTACAGGCCGCCGCCAGCAGTGCCAGCAGCATCAAATACGATCCCGTTCTCCACTCTTTTGCCATGGTCGTCTCCTGGTCAATATCAATAACAGTACGGTCTGCGATAGTTCCGGTCGTAGTACGCGCTTTGTCCGCCGCCGAATATCGGCCAGCAGCGAGTCGTTCTACAGACGCGCGCCACAGCCCCGATCTTACAGTCTGGATTCGCTCACGCCGCCGAATCGCCCTATGATGAAGGTGTGTTTTCCAAACTTCGGGAGCCTTCAACATGAGCGAACTGCGACTTGAGGCCTGGTCTATGCCTGCCGCCGAACTCGGGCCGGAGAATCCGCTGCCGCCGCTAGAACTACGTCCAGACCTGCACGTATTCACCGGCAGTGAAGGCATCCCGGACGACATCATGCGCAATATGACCTACGGCCACCTGCACACCCACCTGCCCTACACCATGCAGGATGGCTACACCCGCCAGCGTCATCCCCGCAAGTTCCCTGTGGCCGTGCTGGAAAACGAATTTCTGCGGGCCACGTTCCTGCTGGAGTTTGGCGGGCGGCTGTGGTCTCTGGTGCATAAGCCTGACGGGCGGGAACTCCTGTATGTCAATCCTGTCTTCCAACCGGCGAACCTGGCCATACGCAATGCCTGGTTCAGCGGCGGCGTGGAATGGAACATCGGTACGATCGGCCATTCGCCTTTCACATGTTCGCCGCTGTTCGCGGCACGTGTCACAGGCGGCGACGGCACACCCATCCTGCGCCTGTATGAATGGGAGCGCATCCGGCAGGTGCCGTTCCAGATGGACATCTGCCTGCCCGATGGATCGCCGGTGCTGCTGGTTTTCTGCCGCATCACCAATCCTCATGCCGAAACAATCCCCATGTACTGGTGGTCAAACATCGCCGTGCCGGAAGCGGACGATGTTCGGGTGATCGTCCCTGCTGATCACGCCTACCGCTTCGGCTACGAGGGGCGGGGGCTTGAGGTGATCCCCGTGCCCATACACGAAGGCGCGGATATCACCTATTCCACCAGAAGCCGCCGCGCCATTGATTACTTCTTCCATGTACCGGATGAGGAGCGCCCATGGATCACCGCGCTCGATGGTGAGGGCAAAGGGCTGATTCAATTCTCGACCGCCCGCCTGAAGGGGCGCAAACTGTTCCTGTGGGGAACCGGGCACGGCGGCAATGCCTGGCAGCGCTGGCTCTCCGGCAATGGCAGTCCCTACATCGAAATCCAGGCCGGCCTGGCGCGGACTCAACTGGAGCACCTGCCCATGCCCGCCGGGGCCGACTGGACATGGTTGGAAGCCTACGGACTGCTCGGGGCCGATCCAGAGCGGGTGCACAGCGCCGACTGGACGCTGGCGCGGCAGGCCGTCATCACGCAGCTTGAGCGGTTGATGCCCCGCGAGGCCCTTGATCAGGCCCATGACCGAT
>JALSTC010000738.1 GCA_026983935.1 Ardenticatenia bacterium | reverse complement strand
CAGCGGAACGGGGGCTTCATCCCCGGCATCCGTCCGGGCAAGCGGACGCAGGATTACATCACCAGCGTGGTGCGGCGTATTACGCTGGTCGGCGCGCTGTTCCTGGGCGCGGTGGCCGTTCTGCCGGGGGTGATTGAAGTGCTCAACGCGATGCTGTTCCCCGGCTCGATCACCAGCTTTGCCACGAATCCGGCACGGGTCATCACCGGCGCGGGGTTGATCATTGTGGTCGGTGTGGTGCTGGATACCATGCGCCAGTTGGAAGCGCAGTTGGTCATGCGCAATTACGACAGCTTTATCCGCTAGTGCGCGGGTAGAGGAAAGAGAGCGGGTGATGTACCTTGTGATGATGGGCGTACAGGGGGCGGGAAAAGGCACCCAGGCGGCCATACTCAAGGAGCGTCTGGGTATCCCGCACATCACCAGCGGCGGGTTGTTCCGTGCGATGAAAGATCAGGACACCCCGCTGGCCCGTCAGGTACGGGACATCATGGCGCGGGGCGAACTGGTGCCGGACGACATTACCATCGAGATCGTGAAAGAGCGCCTGCAGCAGCCGGATGCCCGCCGGGGATTCATCCTGGACGGCTTCCCGCGCACATGCCCGCAGGCTGAGGCCCTGGATGCCATCATGGCAGAGATGGGCGAGGCGCTGACGGCGGTGCTCTTCCTGAACCTCAGCGATCAGGAAGCGGTGGACCGCATCAGCGGGCGGCTGCAGTGTGAGCTGAACGAGAAGCACATCTATCATGTCAAGTACAATCCACCCAGAACACCGGGGGTTTGTGACGTTGACGGCGGCAGGCTCTTTCAGCGGGAAGATGACAGGCCAGAAGCCGTGCGCAAACGCATCGCAGAATTCCATGAGAAGACGCGCCCGCTGCTGGACTACTACGACAAACAGGGCCTGCTGGTCGAGATTGACGCCGACCGGCCCATCGAGCAGGTGACGGAAGCGATTCTCGCAGCACTGGAGCAAAAACGCGCCTGAAGGCGCATGATATCATGGCAATTATCTATAAGACTGCCGAAGAACTGGAGATCATGCGGGAGGCCGGGCGGATCAATGCCGCTGCACTGGCCGCCATGCAGGAGGCCGTGCGGCCCGGTATCAGCACGCTTGAACTGGATGCCATTGCCGCCGACGTAATCGCCCGGCACAATGCCGAGCCTGCATTCCTGAACTACCCACCGGGCAGCCCGCATCCCTTCCCGGCGACGATCACGGCCAGCATCAACAATGAACTGGTGCATGGCATCCCTTCCGCCGACCGCATCCTGCAGGAGGGTGATATCATCAGCCTGGACTGCGGCACGGTCTACGAAGGGTTTGTGGCCGATTCGGCTTTCACGATGGGCGTGGGGAAGATCGCACCGGCTGTTGAGCATCTGCTGGAGATAACCGAACAGGCCCTGTGGGTGGGGATCAAGCTCTGCACCGCGGGCCGCCAGTCAAGCGAGGTTTCCAGGGCCATCCAGCGCTACGTGGAACGGCACGGTTACAGCATCGTGCGGGAATACACCGGGCATGGTGTCGGTCGCTCCATGCATGAAGACCCGCAGATTCCGAACTGGTGGCCGCGCCGTGCGCGTCAGCACGGCTGGCGCA
>JALSTC010000737.1 GCA_026983935.1 Ardenticatenia bacterium | reverse complement strand
AGCCCCGACTTCCGCAGAAAGGGCTGATCACGGCAGTTGAGATCGCGCTGCCCCATGGCCGTGAGGGGTGGGGAGCGGCATACGTGGCGCGGACGCCTGCTGACGAGGCCATTGTCTATGCGGCGGCGGTGCTGGATACTGATGAAGATGGCACGATCACGGCAGCGCGGCTGGCGCTTGCCGGTGCATGGGAGGAACCTGCCCGCCTGGCAGCGAAGACGGCAAACGCTCTGGTTGGTGGTGTGCTGGATGAGATGCGCATTGCGGAGACCCTGCGCGTGTTGGCGGCAGAAGTTGAGCCTGTGGCGGACTTTCGGGGCAGTGTGGAATACCGCCGTGAGATGGCTGTGACGATGACCCGGCGCGTGCTGAGACAGTGCCGCGAGCGCCTGAGTCTTATGAGTGGCCGGGAAAAAGAAAGAGAAGGCGAATGATCATGGAGATCACGCTTACGATCAACGGTGAGGCCAGGACGCTGAATGTACAGGCAGGGGAGCGGCTGCTCGATGTGCTGCGACGTGAAGCTTACTTCAGCGTCAAGCATGGGTGTGAAACTGGTGAGTGCGGGGCATGTGCCGTCTTGATTGATGGAAAACCGGTCAATAGCTGTGTGGTGCTGGCCGCTCAGATGGACGGCCACAGCATCACAACCGCAGAAGCGCTTGGCAGCCCTCGGGAACTGCACCCCTTACAGAAAGCGTTCATTGAAACCGGAGCGATCCAGTGCGGGTACTGCACCCCGGCGCAGTTGCTGGCAGCCAAGGCGCTGCTGGATGAGAACCCGAACCCGACGGAAGGACAGGTCCGTGAGGCGCTGGCGGGCGTACTCTGCCGCTGCACGGGCTACGTCAAGCCGGTGCAGGCCGTGCTGCGTGCGGCGGCAGTGATGCGCGGCGAGGAAGTGCCACCCTTCGAGCCGCTGCAGCGGGCGATTCCTATTCCTGCGGAATTTTTTGAGTATCCGCCTGAATCTGAGGAGCTTCCCCCATCTGGTGGAACAGAAGGCGGCTCTCAGGTGCAGACCCGCACGGTTCCGCTGGTGGTTACTCCGCCGGAGGTGGCACCGCGGAAGGTTGTCGGGAAGCCGGAGCCGAAAGTGGATGCGGTCAAGCTGGCGCTGGGGCGTCCAGTTTTTACCGATGACATTGAAATGCGCGGGATGCTCCACGCCGCCATGCTGACCAGCCCTTATGCTCACGCCCGCATCAAGCACATTGATGCCAGCCGTGCCCGGGCGCTGCCGGGTGTTCATGCAGTGCTGACCTACAGGGACGTGCCCCGTGTGTACTATGCCAGCGGTGGGCAGAGCTATCCCAATCCGCTGCCCTACGATCAGGTCAGCCTGGACAATAAAGTGCGTCATGTCGGCGATCGGGTGGCCGTTGTTGCTGCGGAGACGCCGGAAATCGCTCGTGAGGCGCTCAAGTTGATCGATGTTGACTATGAAGTACTGCCCGCCGTCTTTGATCCTGAAGAAGCCATGCAGCCCGGCGCACCGGTCATCCACGATGAGCCGGACGTGGAAGGCATTTACGATGCGCAGCGCAACATCGTCCATCATATCGAGGCGGCAGAGGGCGACGCCGAGGCGCAGTGGGCGAAGGCGGATTATG
>JALSTC010000736.1 GCA_026983935.1 Ardenticatenia bacterium | reverse complement strand
GGGGGTATCGTCTTCCCGCCGGAGGGCTACCTGCCACGTCTTCAGGCCTGGGCCGCCGAACGCGGGCTGCTGTTCATTCTGGACGAGATTCAGGCGTCGTTTGGCCGGACGGGCAAACTGTTCGCGCTGGAGTGGGAAAATCTGTGGCCAGACATGCTCTGCCTGGGCAAGGGGCTGGGGGGCGGCATCCCCATCGCGGCGCTGATTGCCCGGCGGGAGATCATGGAGTCGCTGCTGCCCGGCGAACTCAGCGGCGGCAACGGCGGCAGCTACCTGGCCTGCAGTGCTGCGTTGAGCGTGATCGACATCATGGAAACGGAGCGACTGGCCGAACACGCCCGCCAGATCGGGGACTACTTCCTGGCGCGTATGCGCCGCTGGCAGGAGACTTTCGACGTGATCGGCGATGTGCGCGGGCGGGGCCTGTGCCTGGCCCTCGAATTCGTCAAGGATCGAGAGACAAAGGAGCCGCACCGGGCGATTGTGCAGCAGATTGGTCGGGCCTGCTACGAGCGCGGCGTTTACATCGGCGGCAAGAGCCACATTCTGGACATCCGCCCGCCGCTGGTCATCACCCATGATCAGGCGGAACAGGCGGCAGACGTCATCGAGGCTGTCCTGCATGAACTGCTGCCATCCTGAATCTGAATACCAGCCGTGTTTCAAAAGGAGGAAAGGAGGCGCACCCGGAAGAGTAAAACAGGGAGAGCATACATCCAGCCGAGAAACTTAGCATCGCTATGGAGGGAGAAAAAATGCGCGTCAAATCAGGCAAAATACTTTCACTGGCACTGATCCTTGTGCTGCTGGTCGGGGCCATCGGCACCGCGGCCTATGCGCAGGATGAGCCAACCGTCTTACGCTTCCCGATCACCAGTGACCCGGCCAGCCTGGAACCCGGGCTGGTGAAGGAACTTTTCGCCGCCCAGATCGCCCTGAGTCTGCATGCCGGGCTGTTCACCTACGACGAAGAAACCAATGTCGTGCCCTATCTGGTCGCAGACTATGAAGTCTCTGATGATGGCACGGTTTACACCTTCCATCTTCGTGAGGATGCCACATGGCACAACGGCCGCCCGGTGGTGGCGGAAGACTTCAAGCTGGGCTGGGAGCGCTATCTCGATCCCAACGTTGGCTCACAGGCCGGCGGCGAGCCGTTCTTTGATATCGTCGGCGCAGAAGACCTGTGGAACGGTGACGCCGACGAACTGACCGGCGTCGAGGTGCTCGACGACCACACGCTGCAGGTCACGCTGGTTGGCCCCTCGCTGACCTTCCTGCAGAATCTGGCTGTGCCGGTGACATGGGTTGTGCCGCCGGAGTCCGTGGTTGAGGGCCAGCCCGAATGGGTTGGCGACCCGGTGGGGGCGGGGCCGTACCGCTTTGTGGAGTGGATTCCCAACGTCAAGATCGTGCTGGAGGCCTATGACGACTTCTTCCTGGGCCGCCCGGATGTGGACCGCGTCGAATTCGTGATCGTGCCGGATGCCTCAACGGCGCTGGCGCAGTACGAAGCGGGCGAACTGGACATCGCCCCCGTCCCGCCCAGCGATCTGGAGCGGGTCACCAATGACCCGACGTTGAGCGAGCAGCTCCAGTACTTCACCCGCGCCC